>JBBKVK010000123.1:0-4450 GCA_037968395.1 Saprospiraceae bacterium
TTAGGTTAATATAGAATAAATGTAGATCATTTATTTCTAATTCGTTTTTGTCATTAAGAATAATTATTGAAATTTCACTAAAAATGATGCCGCCAATAGAATAAGTTGAAGATATAACATCACATTTTAGTAATCGATTTTTATCAGAGTGAAGCTTAAAAAGAAGCTTGCTTAATAATTCGAAAAGCCTTTTTAATAAAGCCTTTGGAAAACTTAATTAAATAAGTGCCGGTTTGAATTGTTGTAAAATCCACCTGATTATTCACTACTTTTCCTTCTCTAACCATTTCACCTAAATTATTATAAATATGAAAGTTAAAGTCATTTAAATTAGAACTTACAGTCAAAATATCTTCCACAGGATTTGGATAGATTACACTGTTTTCTTGATGCTCATGAACAGCGCTAGAAATACAATCTTCAAATAAAGAACTTTCATTGCATCTTTCAGCATTATTTTCAATAAGTATACTATCTGGATAAGTATTGATAGCCTTGCATAAATAATTTATATTACACATGCTTAGGTTTGGGTTACCAACAATGCTAATTCTAATTCCAGTATCATAAAATAGAATTTCATCTTTTGAAGGAAGTTTAAAATCATTTAGCAAGCTAATATCAGATAGGTTCTCATTATCAAATATGCTTAATATTACTGAAACAGACTCTAGTTTAGGGAATATCTCATCCAATGAAATTAATTCATTAAATCCTCTGATTGAGAGGACTTTTGTATTGTCAATATTATTAAAAATTACAGGAGAATCATATTCATTATTCAATAACGATAATTCTGGTATTTTTCCTATTTCAGATATATGAGTAACACCCTTAATTTTCGAGGAAAATATTTGCAATAATCCAATTGAATCTATTTCATTAAGTCCATACAAATTTAACTTTTCACAATTTCTTATGTGCAATTCTTTAATTTGACTACTATTAGAAGGGATTAAAAATGAAAAATTATTTTCATTTTTATTATCTAAAATAACTATTTTAGTAGAACTAACATCATTAAGTTTATAAAGCCCTGTTAAATATCCATCATATTGTATTCTAAGTTCATTTATTGATTCAACATTTCTATATATAGAAAGATCTTCATCTCCATTACTAAAATAGTGGGATATTTTACCTATAGTTTTTAACGATGTAAATTCTGAATTGCTGGCATTTAAACTATTAGCTGAATAGTACAATTCGCGAACCTCTTGAAGTGAATCTAACCCTTTTAGAGATAATAAAGACTTCAGCCTTGTTATCCTTAAAAGTTTAACTTTCTTGATATTCCTTAAATTTGATATATCCGTTATATCTATATCTTCACCGTCATCTAGAATTAATGTATCAATTTCTATACAATGATCGTAATCATTGATAAAGTTATTTACCTCTTGCTGACTTGATAAAATTATTGTAGATGGACATTGTGCAAATGCAAAATCAAAAGCCAAACAAGCTGTAAGGAATAATAAACATTTTTTCATAAAAATATTATTAAGAAGAAGGTAGGTTTTTACCTACCCCTTCTTCGTTTTTAAATAATTTAGCATTGGTTCTCAAAGACAATACATCCATAAAAAGGTGGAGCATTAACCTCAACAATAAAGTGTGTGCCTATTTGCTCAAAACATATAGTAACAAGTCCTGAACTATTGGAAGTACCATAATAAAATGAACCTGTTGGAGACCCAATAGAACTATTAAAGTCATAGTTTGAAGTTCCAAGTCTAATATTTGAATTTGCTACAGTTCGCAACGTTACACAGCACCATCCTGGATTTAATGGGTCGGGGTAAGAGTTAATAATTGCCGCAGCAGGTGGGCTTGTTGCTCCACCATCGCACCAATCTGATGGACCACTTCGAAATTCAACTTTAACATCATTAAAATTAGATGAAAGGCTTTCTTCTTTTACACAAGATGTTATTGAAATAACAAAAATCATTGAGGTTAATAATAAATAATTGGTTTTTTTTTAAAAAATTTTTATAGGTTAGATAAATCAACAATATTAAATATTGTTGATACTACAAATCTAGATTAATAAATTCATACTTTGGTTAGTTTTAGAATATTTTAACTTTAATTTAATAACATTAAGTGGTTATATCTTTTTTTTCAAAACTAGATTTTATAAAACTCTATAAGCTTACCTTATCAGGTCGGGCTATGCATGATTCCGCTTTGCTCCAATCCAAAGGATTGATTTATTCAAATCATCATTACTATCCCTAAGCCACAGCACCATTTCGGGAGTTAAAAATGAAAACGCTATTAGCATAGCACATTAATTTTCAACACCCTTCATTCCCACAACAAGAGTATTGCCTCCATTTTATTACAGCAATACACTTATTCTTATCCCTCGCTTCTTAAAGAGTAATTTATTGAAAAATCTATATTTTACATGTAAGGTCTATAACCAAGAGTAAATTCTGTAATTATTTGGAGGAATTAATAGTGTCTAAAAACGACCTATATATACATATGGACTTTGTAAACGTATTAAGAATACTTGTAAGTGTTCCTCCACTTAAAAGCCAAGTTGCTTTTGACATTGCGGCAGCTTATAAAGAACATAAGTTTCCAGATTTAGACTTTGAGGCTTCCAATTTATTTTATTCTAATAAACTTGACTACAAATATTCTGGTGAATGGTATTCATTTGACACAGATAACAAAGATACCTTAAGACCGCTTTTTAATATTATAAGAGGTTATAATGGTGATATTGACATAGCTAGTTTTACTGAAAAGCTACCAAGCCAAATGACATCGAGAGAGTGTATTGAAAAACTTAATACATTTTTCAATGATAAGTTACTTAAGAGGTGATAAACGTTCTTCTATAAAAGACAATCCTTCATTTTATTGCGGATAGACTTTTATAATCCTACCCACATATCAATTCCACTCATGCACCCCTAAATTTTAAAGGACTTTTTCAAACACCTTAAAAACTCAGGAACCAAAGGTGCAATCTTGAAATTGAAGGGATATCCATCAAAATTAATGTCAGATTGGTTTCAATTTATTATTAATCATTTCTGTGGCTATCTCCTTCCTTTTTTCTTCACTAAAGTACAGTCTATACAAATCCCGAAAAGGGTCGATAAATCTATAGTGACAATTTTTTGGAACAAGCCACAAATAATTGACCCAATCCCCTTGTCTGACTTCTTAATAGCCCGTCTCTTCTGTTTCGCAAAAAGGAAGGAGACCTCATTAATGAATAAAAAAATAATAAATCAAAACAAATCTTTCTCTCTTTCTTCTCTGCACTTCCGATTGAGGAAGTTTCCTTTTAATAATTAAAAAATTAGTATTATGACAAAAATTAAAACAGATCTTTACCAAGAAGTTACAAACAAAATTATTGAAAAATTAGAACAAGGTGTTGCCCCTTGGAAATGTACATGGAGTAAATACGGCTTGGCACGTAACTATCACACAGGAAATATTTATAATGGCATAAATATGCTATTACTAAATTGCACCGCTAACCCTATCCCATATTACTTAACCTTTAAGCAAGCTAAGTTACAAGGTGGTAAAATTAAAAAAGGGGCTAAATCCTTACCAGTTTTCTATTATAATGTTTTGTTTAAAGATGATAACGATAAAACTATCTCATCAGAACAGGCTCAAAGCCTGAAATCAAATGATGAAAATGTAAACGTAAACTCGTTTCTTAAATACTATAATGTTTTCAATATTGATGATATTGAAGGGATAGATATAAACATTCCAGATGTTGAGCTAAACAACAACCCTAAAATAGACCACTGTGAAGGAATCATTAAAAATATGAAGAATGCCCCAGAATTAACTTTTGTTGATGCTAACAGGGCTTATTATAGCCCTAGCCTTGATGTTATTAATATGCCAAGTATAGAACAATTTATTTCAAGTGCTGGATATTATGCAACCTATTTCCATGAATTAGTACATTCCACTGGGCATACATCTAGACTTGCAAGAGAAGGTATAACAAAGCCTGTAAAGTTTGGTGATACAACGTATAGCAAGGAAGAACTAATTGCAGAAATGGGAGCATCTTTTTTATGTGCACAAACTAATATCAATTATGATAATGTTACAGAAAATAGTGCTGCTTATATTCAAGGTTGGTTAAAAGTTTTGAAAGCTGACAAAAAGCTTATTTTTAAAGCAGCTGCAGAAGCTTCAAAAGCAGTTAATTTAATAACAAACTATGTTTAATAATTTAACTTAAATAGAATTGAAGGGCTAGCCGTATAAAAACGCTTATGCGGCGAGTCCTCCTATCGTCGGACGTAAATGGCATCATATTTTGATAATATGAGAATTTCTAAACCTAAATATATATTAGAAGTATAAAATCATAAATATTTGATCTAATTTTTACAGAAATTAGAGGATATTTATGAGGGAATATTTTATAATTCGGATAATTTTAAAG
>JBBKVK010000124.1:0-4323 GCA_037968395.1 Saprospiraceae bacterium
TTAGCATCATACAACCCTTTTGTCACTTTAAATGTCGTTATACTCTTTCCATCATATCGGCAAACACCACCGACACCAATCTTGCGATCATCAAATGTGGGAACAGAACAAGCAAACCATATGTTGCCATTCTTATCTTCTGCAATACTCATAATATTGTTACTTAATAGTCCATCATCCATAGTTAATTGCATAAACCCACCATTTTTATCATCAATTAATTTTTCATTATAAATAAATGCTCCTTCTCCGTCTGTTTTAAACCATTTTCTGCCAAGACAATCTATTAATTCTAACGAGACTAAGCCTGGAGTACTACAATAAGAAGGTTTATTTGTTACTTTGAGAGGTACTTTAAATTCGTTAAAATCATTATTTACATATTGAAAAATGCCATGGTGGGTATTCACCCATATATTGCCATCCTTGTCCGTAATTACATTTTTCCAACCGTAGCCCAACTTTGGAATAGTATCCCCACTTTCGAAAACGGAAAACAGGTTTTCAGACGTATTTCCTAAAGTATTTGGGTTGTACAAGCACATATTTGAATGCGTACCAAACCACATCTCTCCATTATTATCTTCCGCTATGTCAGCTACAGTATTTCCACATAGCCCATCTTCTTCTGAGAGATAAGTTAATTCCCTTCCATCATAACGAGCAACTCCATTGCCAGTTGTTCCAAACCATAAGATCCCATGGCTGTCCTCAAATATTTCTAAGATGTTTGTTCCAACTTGTTTTGATGTGTTTATTTCAGTCTCTTGGTTTATAAGATCTTGCCCTTTACAAGAATACATACTTACTGTCAACAGAAAAACTATTGCCAACTTAATTGAATTACTTATCATTTGCATGTGTACATTTTATTTATTCAAAGATAGGCTTTACTGGGCATGGAGGCTGTAAATGGATGTAAAAGAGTGTAAAGGACTGGTAAAAGATCAGCATGTCCTGGGCTAGGTCCAATTCTTTTGTGTCTTTATCTTTTTTTCCTAGAATCTCTGTTCAAATGAGTTACCGTTAAACATATAAACTCCACCATTCCCCATTGCAAATAACAACGCTCCGTTTCTATCCTCATATATATCCCAAAGATGTTGGGAAGTAAGTGCTGGATCAACTGTAAAGTTCGTCATTTTATATCCATCATATTTCCAAACTCCCGTATCGCGATCTCCAAACCAAATGTTGCCGTTACTGTCTTCTGTTATTTCAAAGACATGCTCCATAGTTCCTGGTGGGGAATGATCTCCATTTTTCCCACTAGCAACATGAACCAAATTTTGTGCCTCAGAAAAATTTATAAGTTGCCCATTTTCCTTCAGTAAAACTCCTATTCCATTATTTCCTATCCACAATCTACCTTTTGAGTCTTCTAGTATACTTCTAATATGCAATCGTCCACTTTTCTCTAAATTACCCAAGGATTCTTGATCAATCACCTCAAAAGATTTTCCATTATACCCAAAGGCAGCATCATACGTTGAGATCCAAATATTGTGATTTATACCTTTAGAAAAACCCGTAAATAAGTAATCTTTAGTGGTATCTTCATTTTCATCTATCGGGAAAGCTAAATAGGTCAATAGTGTTCCATCATATCTATAAACGCCTAGCTCATTTCCAGCATTAAACCAAAGGTCATCCTCCTTCAATTTCCAATTTTCTTTCTTCTGTATGTCTATTCCAATAAATGTATTTTGAGGCTTAATAAGGAGTATTTCCTTGCCATTATAATTACAAATACCATTTGCTGTTCCAAACCAAATAATCCCTTTACTGTCTTCTTGAATTCTCCTTACTTGATTATTGCTCAACCCATTCTCAGTTGTAAAGTACGTGTAGTTCTTTCCATCAAACATACAAACTCCTTCATTGTGACTTCCAAACCAATAATTACCTTCCGTGTCATGCAGTATTGATCGGATACCTGAAGTATATTTTAATTTGCTCATAACATCCTTCTTTGGTAAATCTTGAAGAATTGTTTTCTTATTCTGGTCAAAAACATTTTCCTTACTAGCATTTTTATTGTTACACGAGGTATTCAATAATAGTATCAATACAAGGTAAATTGTCTTTATAGCTTGAGTTGCTATCATTTTATAGGAATTTTGAGCTTATTCATAATATATCAAAGATAATTAATTGTAAAAGTAAGCCTGAAATTGATTGTAAAAGAATGTAAAAGTGCGGTAAAAGAATTGAAAACCTTCATTTCAATTTTTGCGTTTTCACTTTTTTGTCTTTTCCTAAAATCCATTTACTATGCATTTAACGAAGATTAACAAACACAACTTTAATTGGATATTAGATGCTTGTAGGCTCATGAACCACATGAAAGGTTACAACCAGATACTAATAAGTTTTCTAATAGGCCAATCATTCTAGCAAATTATCCTTACTTTTGCGCTCTTATTTTTACATAACTTATATTTTGAAAATTACCCTTATCTGGATAGGAAAAACCAATGAAAAGTATTTGTCTCATGGCATGGATATTTATGCTAAAAGGTTGAAACATTACTGCCAATGTGATGTCATAGAACTCAAAGACATTAAGAAATTTGCCAATACTAATGATCTAAAACAAAAAGAAGGTGCTGAGATCTTGTCAAAGGTAGAAAACGATGATTATCTTGTATTACTGGATGAAGGAGGACAACAATTCACATCAGTAAAGTTTAGTAAATACTTGGAAGAACACCAAGTAAGAGGAACTAGAAAAATAGTATTTGTCATTGGTGGAGCCTTTGGATTTAGTGATGAAGTCTATGAAAGGGCCAATCAAAAACTATCTTTGTCCAAAATGACATTTTCGCACCAGATGATTCGTTTGTTTTTTTACGAACAACTGTACCGAGCCTTCACGATATTACGTAACGAAAAATACCACAACGAATGAGTTTAACTCTATTTATAATTGTTATTACCTGCTTGGTTTCTGTTTTAGGGTTTAACAATCCAGACATTGTTAGGAAACTAGCCCACTACCCTGTCGCAGAAAAAAACAACAAGGAATACTATCGGATGTTGACTGCAGGATTTGTCCATGGAGACATGTTTCACTTATTTGTAAATATGTTTGTATTGTATGGATTTGGTGAATTTGTAGAAGCTAAGTTTAAGGAATTACATGGTGAAATGGCTGGCAGTATTATATATGTTTTATTTTATCTACTTATCGTCGTATTGGCTAATATTCCATCTTATGTCAAGAATCAAAACAATGCTAGATACAGTGCTATTGGAGCCTCAGGTGCCACATCAGGTGTATTATTTTCTTACATACTTTTCAGTCCTTTGAGTTGGTTGGAATTATACTTTTTCTTACCAATACCAGCCATTGTTTTTGGTGTAATATATTTGTGGTATTCCAATTATGCCAGTAGAAAATTAAATGATATGATCGACCATGATGCCCACTTTTATGGTGCGATTGCTGGCTTCTTATTTACAGCTTTGATGAAAAAAGAGCTGATATTCGATTTTATTAACGAACTAACTTCTATCTTGCAGTAAAATTCAACCTCTTTGAATATTAAAAAGTACATACCTAGTTTCTTTACGTCCCTGAACCTATCCTTCGGATTTATGGCAATAGCCTTGGCAAATCCAATGGGAACAACTAAAATCAATTTCTATATTTGTTCGGTCATGTTACTATTTAGTATGCTTTTCGACACATTAGATGGGTATTTGGCTAGAAAACTCAATGCTCAATCAGAATTGGGCAAAGAATTAGATTCTTTAGCAGATTTAGTGAGTTTTGGAGTCGCTCCTGCTTATCTTTATTACTTACTTTCTCCGGATACATCATTTTGGTTTATCATTCCATCGGTATTAATTGTAGTGGCAAGTGGACTTAGACTGGCAAAGTTTAATTTATTACCTGCCTACGATTATTTCCAAGGACTGCCTACTCCTGCTAATGCTTTTTTCTACATAGGTTTGTTTCTAGCGGTACATTATCAGAATGATTTGATCACCAATTTAATGTCGAATCCAATTGTATACTTTATCATTCCTATCATATTTGGACTATTGATGCTGTCTTCTTTAAAAATGTTTTCTTTTAAAGGTATGGAAAAGCCTTTCATGAAAAACAGGTATCAAATCATGCTTTTTGCTTCATTCATAGCCTTATTATTATTTGACAATAAGTTAGCCATTCCATTGACGGTAATCATGTTTATATTCTTATCAATTCTTCAATCTACAAGAAGAAAGCTCTAGAGTATGTCAAAAAAGATTGATAGAAAATCCTTTATCAAAACAGGTGCCTTAGCAGCTGGTGGACTTCTCACCTTGGGTAGT
>JBBKVK010000125.1:0-60655 GCA_037968395.1 Saprospiraceae bacterium
TAATAGTAGGTAGTAAATTAGTTAATAGTTAATAGTTAATTGATGATGTCCTCATGAAATAGGTTGACAAGATGTTTAAGAGCCAACAAGCAAACTAGCTAATTCGCCAAACAGATTGAAAATAATTGATAGTAAGGGGTTTTGGGGTTCGTTTTTTTGCCTCCCACTTTGGCAACGCTCAGTGCAAGACTTTAGGGAAGGGGCAAAGCAAAAAAATTTGAAAATATTTGCAAAAATCAATAATTTTTGAAGAGTTCATCAACTATTGTACTATTCTAAACGATTAAACAAGGCGGTCGAAGTCCCCGTAAACCAAGGCGTAGCCTTTAAACAAAGAATCTTATTATTATTTGAAACAAGCAGGCATTTATAAGCGTATGTTTTTACCTTTGATCATAAATATATTTTAACATGAAAATAATCTGCATTGGCCGTAATTATAGAGATCATGCTAAGGAACTAAATAACCCTGTGCCTAAAGAACCAATGGTGTTTATGAAGCCCTCTACCGCTTTGTTGATTGCCAATCGCCCGTTTTACCACCCAGAGTTTAGTACAAATATCCACTATGAACTAGAAGTGGTGCTTAAGATTTGTAAAAACGGTAGGCACATCACACCAAAATTTGCAGATAGCTATTATGAAGAGATGACGCTTGGGATTGACTTTACAGCAAGAGATCTGCAAGACAAACTAAAGGGTAATGGGCATCCTTGGGAATTGGCTAAAGCCTTTGACAAGTCAGCAGCTATTGGGGAATGGGTCTCAAAATCTGATCTCCCAGATGTCAATGCAATACAATTTCAAATGCATAAAAATGAGGCAGTAGTCCAAGATGGTAATACAAAAGACTTAATATTTAGTTTTAATACGATACTCTGTTATGTATCCCAGTATTTTACCTTACACAAAGGGG
Source organism: Saprospiraceae bacterium (assembly GCA_037968395.1). Classification (GTDB taxonomy): domain Bacteria; phylum Bacteroidota; class Bacteroidia; order Chitinophagales; family Saprospiraceae; genus JADKBO01. The sequence goes on from JBBKVK010000125.1 coordinate 917, forward strand.
ATTATATTTTTACGGGGACGCCTGCTGGGGTTGGAAAGATAGAAATTGGTGACAGTTTTAAAGGCATATTGGAAGGGAAGGAAGTCCTTACTTGTAATATAAAATAGGTAAGATTGGGCTTGAAAATAGGATTTGACGCAAAGAGACTTTTTAATAATTTCACTGGTTTGGGAAATTATAGCAGGACGCTTGTCTCTAATCTTCAAAAATATTATCCAGAAAACGACTACCACCTTTTTACCAATGAGATTACTTTGAATGAGCAAACAGAAGCGTTTACCAAGCCGCCTTATATTGTACATCAACCATCTAATCCGTTAGAGCGGATTTTGTATCGGACGGCTCAACAAAGTAAGGCCGTAAATACGCTAAAGCTCGACATTTACCACGGATTGAGTCATGAACTTCCCTATGGGGTCAGTGCTGATACTAAAACAATAGTAACGTTTCACGATCTTATTTATGAAAAGTTACCAAGTCATTTTGGTTATTTTGATCGTTGGTTGTATCAAAAAAAGTATAACAGTTCTGCACTAAGAAGTGATAGAATAATTGCCATAAGCAATGAAACGAAATCTGATTTAGAGAGGATTTATAAAATACCTGAAGGCAAGATTTCAGTAGTATATCAAAGTCTATCTCAAAGTTTTGTGGATCATCCGATTCAAGATCAGAAAGAGTTGTACTACCTTTATGTAGGCTCCATTATACAAAGGAAAGGTCTTAAAACGTTGATTGAAGCTGTGTCTAGACTTGCTCCTGGTCAGCGATATAAGACAGTTGTCATTGGGGAAGGGAAGAAGTATAAAGAGGAATGCTTGGGTCTTATTCAAAAAAAGAAATTGGAGCCTTGGTTTGATCTAAATGGTAACATATCTAACGATACTCTTTTTAAGTATTATGACGACTGTATAGCTCTAGTGTTGCCTAGTGAATGCGAAGGCTTTGGCATCCCAATTATTGAGGCGCTTTATCGGCAAAAACCAGTGATCACGACTAAAGACTCCGCTATGGCAGAAGCCGCTGGACCAGGAGGAATACTCATAGACGCTAACCATCCAGATCAACTTGCTCAAGCTCTTATCGATTGTATAGAAAAAGACAAACACCACAAATTGAGCACAGAAGGGTATGCGTATGTCACCCATAAGTTTAATGGACAAACAACAGCCAAAGACTTGATTGAAATCTACAAGACAACAATATCAGGGATGAATAAACTGATCTAACTAAAATTTCATTATTTTTACACAAACATACTTGTGATGAGCCTACATATTTTTTTTAAAAGATTTTTCTTCTTATTCGCAGGCACTCTTTTTATCATTGGGTGTAGGCAAGACCCAAAAAGTGGGCTAGGTGATAGTACACTTTATATCCAAACGATCAAAGATCCAGAAAGGCTAAATCCTATAATGTATCCATTGAGTTATGCTAGAATGGTCAATCAAAACATCTTTCTTCCTTTAGCAGATTATGATCCGTTTACATTAAAATATGAAGCTATTTTAATAGATAAAATACCTGTAAGAGAAAAATACAATGCAGAAGGCATAAAATATGATATTCGAATCCTCAAAGCAGCAGAATGGTCAGATGGTAAACCGATTACAGCTGAAGACTACTTATTTACTATAAAACTAGGATTGCACCCTCTGACTGCTGCAAAATCAGCAAGATCCATATTTAGCAGTATCTCGAAGGTAGATATTGATCCAAACGACGCAAAGCATTTCACGGTATATTTTGAGGAAGACAATGCCTTGACATTAGAAATGGCTACCAACTTCGATATCATGCCTGCTCACCTATATGATCCGTCGTCTGTTTTGGCTGGTGTGACACTGGATCAGTTAAAAGATACTACTTGGTTTAACAATGCAATAAGCACCGACAGCACACTTCAGATATTTGCAGACCATGCCAATAGTCAGGTATATAGTAGAGATGTAGTATCAGGAGCTGGTCCGTACGAATTGCTAGAATGGAAACCTGAAGAAGTAGTAGTATTAAGACGAAAAGAAAACTATTGGGCAAAGGACATCGACAATGTGTTTTTTAAGCAAAATCCAAAGACCATCATATTTAAGATTATACCCGATGAAGTGAGTGCTGTCGCCCAGTTAAAATCCGGATTAGTTGATTTTATACCAGAATTGTCAGCAGAAAGTTATATGGCTTTACAAGCGGATTCTGTAGCAGAAAGCAGTTATTTTTTTTATGAAAACTTCCAAATGCGGTACTTCTTTCTACCTTTAAATAATGAACATCCAGTGCTTAAATTTAAGGCAGCAAGGCATGCATTATCATATGCGACCAATGTAGATCAATACATCAAATTATTTGAAAAAGGAATGGGACAAGCTACAGTGAGTTTTGTCAATCCTTCAAAAGAATACTATAATGACAAGATCAAACCATTTGGCTTCGATATTAATAAGGCCAAAGAAATATTACGCTCAGATGGGTGGAAAGATAGGAATGGCAATGGCATCGTTGATAAGGTGATCGATGGGAAATTGACAGATTTTAAAGTAGATTACTATGCATCAGGAAAACTAGGGTCTGATATAGGTTTATTGCTTAAAGAAGATGCCGCTAAGGCAGGTATGGATATTGACGTCATTAAACAAGACTTTTCTATAACCAAAAAAGAGCATATAGCCACGGGTGATTATGGGATGATGGCATCAGCAATTACTCAAGGCCTTGAGATGGATGACCCATATTTGAGGTTTCATAGTGACAATGCGACACTGGGAGGAGCCAACTTTACAATGTATAAAAATCCAAGAGTAGATGAACTCTGCATGATCATAAAAGAAACAGCGGATCAGAAAGAATTAGATAAAGCCTTTGCCGAAATTCAAGAAATCATCTATGAAGATCAACCTGTGATATTTTTATATGTTCCTAAAGGACGATTTATGTCTAATAAAAAATGGAATCTTAAAGTATCTTCAAAAAGACCTGGTTTTTTTCCAAATGCCTTTGAATTAGCTCCATCAATGGCCACAAAATAATACTGGATGGGTAGATTTATCATACGTAGAGTCTTGTGGATAGTTCCTACCTTGTTTGTGTTATGCTCGTTGGTATTCTTAGTAAGTAAATTAACCAATACAGATGCAGTAGAATCTTTACTAGCTTCGCAAGGGATATCGTTTCAAACCAATGCTAATTATCAAGAAATATATACTAAGGAATATATCAAGCAGCACAATGACTTGCCCCTATATTATTTGAGTATTGCACCAGATCATTACCCAACTAATTTGCACTCAATTCCGGATGAAAATCAAAAAGCATTTATAAAAAGATTATTAAAAGGTGGGTATGACGACCATGCAATAGATCAATATAGATTATTTATAGCAGATATCAAATCAGACTCAACCCTGACCGTGTTTAATCTTGAAAGCTACACCCCTGAGAATGTGGTTTTACTCGATACCTACAACAAATTTAGCCAAGATCAAAAATCGAAATTGGATATCATAATCACACAAAAAAGCCTCTTTCACTTTCCCGATTTTCGATGGCATGGGCTTCAAAATCAATTCCATTATTGGTTGGGAAATGTATTGGCTGGAGATTGGGGAACCTCCTTTTTGGATGGAAGACCCGTAGTACAAAAGGTGGCATCAGCTTTTAATTGGACCTTTACTTTAATGATTATTAACCTGATACTATTGGTGCTCATTGGTGTGCCGGTTGTTCTATTTGCGGTATATAAACAAGGGCTTTTTGGTCAAACCATCGAGTGGATAAGTATGTTTTTTTATATCATTCCCATATTTTGGTTGGCGACGTTGATTCAAGTGTTTTTAACCACTCCAGATTATGGGATGCAGTTGTTTCCCGCATATCAACAAGACTATCTTAGTGAAAAAAGTTTTTTAGATATTTTGAATTCCTTTTTTACCCAATATTTACCCGCTGTGATCTGTCTACTATTGACAGACCTTGCTGTATTTATCAGATTATTGAAAGGTAATATTGCTAAAGAAAAACTTTTGCCTTATGTAGAAACCGCTTCTGCAAAAGGATTATCTTATTGGGAAGTATTGACCAAGCATATACTTCCAAACACCTTGATTCCTATTATTACCATTTTGGTTGGCTCTATTCCAGCTTTTTTAGCAGGATCATTGATCTTAGAGGTCATCTTTAACATCCCAGGTATGGGCAGGTTGCTGTTTAATAGTATTACCAAGGCGGATTGGTCCGTTGTCTATTTTATCGTGCTTATTATCGGGTTTTTGACGACCATATTTTTTCTTATTGGGGACTTACTCTACAAGTATTTTGATCCTAAAATTAAATATGATTAGGATGAAAAAAAGAATTAGCATAAAGAAAAAAATTGCAGTTTTTATCTTAGTGATTAGCTTATGTGTGGCACTTTTTAATTCAATAATTTGTAATGAAAAACCCATAGCAGCAAAGATTAATAATAATTGGTCTTTTCCAGCTTTAAATGAAATGGGTGTTGATCTAGGTCTGGCAAATCCAGAAACCAATATCAATGAGCAAGATTATGCCTTGGCGAGTGCTGTCGTTTTTCCTCCAGTGCGGTATTCTTTTGATCTAGTCAATAGAGCGGGAAATCCCTATGCTCGTCCATTAACTCAAGGTGTAAATGGCGTTCATGTTTTTGGAACGGACCGTCTAGGCAGAGATGTATTCGCTGGGACCGTAAGAGGGTTTTACATAGCATTTAAAGTAGCTTTTTTAAGTCTTTTGTTTGCAGCACTGATCGGGGTGTTTTTAGGAATATTTATGGGATATTATGGCGATAATGGCTTAAGGTGGAATCTCCTTGAATATGCAATTGTCTTTATTGGCTTGTTTATGGCAATCTTTTATCTGATATATCCAATAAGTCAAAGTTGGATAGGTGTTTTGGGGCTAATTATCGTCCTACTTTGTGGTTTTTATGGGATCAAACAACTATTTGCGAGACTGCCACTTAAGAAATTTATTGTGCCTTTCGATTTCTTTTGGAATAAAGTAATTGAAGTATTTAAGTCTTTGCCTGCACTGATTGTATTGTTAGCAGCATTGCCATTATTCAGTTCAAGAGGGTCATTTAATATCATCATCATACTGATCCTTTTGTCGTGGAAAGGATTCGCAAGGCATAGTAGAGCGGAGACCTATTCGATTAAAGAAAAAGAATATGTAGTAAATGCTAAAGCACAAGGCCAAAGTGATTTTCTTATCATGTTAAAACAGGTCTTGCCTAACATCTTACCTACTATTTTGGTGTTTTCTAGTTTCGTATTTGTATCGCTTATTTTAGTAGAATCCTCTTTATCTTTCCTAGGGTTTGGATTGCCGTTGGGAGAAGTGTCTTGGGGTAGTTTATTGTCAGAAGGCAGATTCAATGCAAGTGCTTGGTGGTTGTCTGTATTCCCTGGGCTTTGCATCTTTGTAATCATCTTGAGTATTAACCTATTAGTTGATAAAAAGATCAGTTTAGATGAGTAGTCAATCGGTACTAAAAGGCTATTTAGACAAACAATCAGTTTACGATTTCGATTTTCTATCTAAACCTATAAATGCAGACATCATCATTACAATACCGTGTCATAATGAACCTGACATCATTTCGCCCATCCATTCGATTTATCAAAACGATCGAAAGGAAATCAAAGTGTTAGTAATTGTCGTGATTAACCATGGAGTTTCGGCAAATAACGCCGTGGTAGAGCAAAATACAATATCATACAAAAACTTGGTAAAATGGTCTGATAATACATTAAAAGACGACTCATTTAGTCTCGGAATTATAAAAGCATACAATCTGCCAGACAAGAAAGCTGGAGTAGGATTGGCTAGAAAGATTGCCATGGATAAAGCTGTCGATCTGTTTTGCAATGACAACAAAGATGGCACAATAGCCTGTTACGACGCTGATAGTCTATGCCTGCCCAATTATATAACAGAAGTAGCTACTGCTTTTGTGCAGAATGAAAAACTAGATGGAATTTCAATCCATTACGAACACCCAATAGAGGGAGATGATTATCCAGACGCCAACTATATATCTATCATACAATACGAAGCTCATTTACGGTATTTTATCGAGGCTCAGAGGAAATTGTCATTGCCTTATGCCTATCATACTGTGGGTAGTAGTATGGCGGTGAGAGCATCTTCTTATGCAAAACTAGGAGGTATGAATCAACGTAAAGCAGGTGAAGACTTCTATTTTTTACAGAAAGTTATCGAAAATGGCTTGGTTGAAGACCTTAACACTACTATGGTCATCCCTTCACCTAGACTGTCAGATAGAGTTCCTTTTGGTACAGGTAAGGCGATCAATGACTTGATTAATGGAGGTGACCTCGTTTACATGACGTATCATCCTAAATCTTTTGAAGTGCTGATACCCTTTATTGACTCTATACAAGACTTATATAATTATGAGATACCTAGTATTTTTGATACATACCATATTGGTTTGGTAGAATATTTTAAAACCATAGATTTTGAATCTAAAATAAAAGAGGGCATTGATAATACCTCCTCATATGACTCCTTTCGAAAGCGAATATTCAAACATTTTAATGCCTTCCAATTGATGAAATACCTTCACTATATGAGAGATCATTATTTTGGCAATATACCGATCGAAGAAGCTTTGTCTATGGTGAGACAAAAGGAGACCGTTGACATCATCTCAGAGTTGCAAAAATTAAGAGTGACCCAATCAGCGATTTTAAGCAATGAAGCATTCATTTTAAAGTCAGTAGATAAATAAAAAAAGAACATTTCACTCGTAATAGGTTGAAATTGAGGATACTTTTTTAGTTTTGTGACTACTTATCAATAGAACCACAATTTCATGGCTGAAATAAAACTCATCTCAGGTACAGAGTCTAAATACCTAGCAGAAAAGATATCAGATTACTACGGATATCCATTAGCAAAATGTGAAACCAGAAAATTTAGTGACGGTGAGATGCAAGTCATCATCAACGAATCTGTAAGAGGCGCCTATGTTTTCTTCATAGCAAGTACTTTTGGTCCTTCTGACAATTTGATGGAATTGCTCCTTATGATAGACTCTGCTAAAAGAGCAAGTGCTGGTTATGTGACTGCAGTTATCCCATATTTTGGCTATGCAAGGCAAGATAGAAAGGACAAGCCAAGAGTCCCAATTTCTGCCAAACTTGTAGCTAATATACTAGAAGCAGCAGGAGCAGATCGGATCATGACCATGGACTTACATGCCGATCAGATTCAAGGGTTTTTTGATATACCTGTAGATCACCTCAAGAGTGAGGCTATTTTTATTCCATATTTACAGAAACTAGACCTTTCTAATGTGGTATTTGCCTCGCCTGACGTAGGAGGAGTAAAACGAGCAAGGTCATATGCCCAGTTTTTTGGGAGAGACTTAGTAATCTGTGATAAAGAAAGAAGGAAAGCAAATGAAGTGACAGCCATTACCGTAATTGGTGATGTAAAAGGTGCAGATATTATCTTAGTGGATGATATAGTTGATACTGCAGGCACCCTGTGTAAAGCTGCTGAAGCATTGATAGAAAAAGGAGCAAAAAGCGTAAAAGTATTGTGTACTCACCCAGTATTATCGGGCAATGCATATGAAAATATCGAAGCATCATTGATTACTAAAATTGTAACGACAGATACCATCCCTCTCAAAAGAGCAAGCAGTAAGATAGAGGTCTTGTCCTGTTCAAAGTTATTTGCAAGAGCTATTAGAAATACCCATGAGTATAAGTCTATAGCGGCTTTGTTTGTGGATAAATAGGGGCGTTTTTGATTTAGTTTAGTATTTTATTCATAACAAAGTTTTCGTAGGTATTGGTTTCCATTGGAAAGTTGACATTCCCGATGACTTTAAACAACTAACAACCAAGAAAACTATAATAACCCTCAAAGCCAAATCAATTTTTTATCCGTGACTTTTCCTTCTTCTGAAGTAAATGCTACTATAGCCCAATTACCACTAAATAACCGATTTTAATAGAATGATTAAATTTATAATCTCTGTTTATGGTGTCATAATCCCATCACTACCTTGCCCTTTTTTCTTATAGACTAAGATTTCGTGGAGAGTCTCGGCTGCTAAGCCATGGAGTACCAATCTGTATGCAGCGCTAAAAGTGGTGACGGGCACCATGGGATGCTTATTGTTGACCAATCCTAAGTGGCCTGGAGTGCCTAGAATTTGTGCTGTATAAATTGCTACGGTCTCGTCTAATTGCAGGGAGTTCGATGCTCTCACAAAGTCATTTGCCGTAAGGAACAATTGATAAAATGGGGTAAATAGTTCTATGGCAGATCGTAAATCTAGGAAATTCGTCCATCGATTGGGAAAGTGGATGTGATCAAATTGATCCAAGGTAATCATGTCCAGATTTAAGGTTTTTGCTTCCGTAATGGTAATGCCTTTTTCCTTCAATTGTTTATTGAGTCGGATGATAAAGTTGTAGAGATTCAAATCATGATCTAGGAAAATATCGTCTTTTACATCTTCAAAATTCTTGGGTTTTATAGGGCTTGTTTTAAGTTCTATACCACCTATGTTTTTTGAAATGAATTCCAATATTTCACTTCCTACATGAAAATGTCTAAAGATCAACAAATTTGCATCAGGACTCACAAAAGTTTTTAATCCCCAAGCAAGGATTCGATGCAATACTCTAGACGAATTGAATATTCTAGGAAAGAAAAATTTAAAAATATGGATAAAGAGCATGGCAATCTTTGACCCCAGTTTTATAAAGGGTCCGAGATATCTCGCTGTCTTAGAATCGTTATCCCGCATCAATGCTTGCTTTGTCAAATTATTGATTGGAATACTATTGTCAAGATACATCGCCAACCAAGGATTGGGGTCTCTCTCGTCATGACTATTTACATCAAATATTAGTTTTTCACTCATGATTTTTACTTTTTTGAAGTGATCATTTTATCCATAATTCGTTGAGCTGACACCCTTCTTATTTGCGAAGCTATGCCAAATTTTTGTAAAATCAATATAATCCACCAACCTGGGTCTATTCCTTTGTCAACCAGTCCTAATTTTGCACTTTCTGGAAATTCATGGTGGTCTGCATGCCAGCCATCACCAAAGGTAACTAAGGCAAACAGTTGACTGTTTTTAGCATGATGACCAGAAGTGTAAGGATGGGCTCCTAGCAAATGGGCGATACTATCCGTCCCATCGCCAAGGTTGTATATTACCACTAAGGTGATCCATAAAGCAGCCACGCCTATCAATCCCCAACCATAATAAACCACCAAAAATGGAATCAGCACATGTAACAGCACAATGGTTGTGAATATTGCTGGCTTACTAACCCACTTGAAAAAGGGGTCATGAGCGATATCTTTTGCCAAGTAATCATATTGTTGATTGGTAATAGGCCTGAGAAAAGCATCTACCAACATTCTAATTGGTCCTGCAAGGGCAAAAAAGAAACTAAACCAAGCATTGTCAATAGTGTAATACCAACCATTGTGGGCATACCAAAACCCTCGCTGCACAGGTGAATGCGGATCGTGTTCTTTATCTGTATGCAAGTGGTGAAATCGGTGATTTCCCACCCACTGTATCGGTGTGCCTGCCGGTAATCCTAGTAATATTATACTCCGCTTAAACCATAGTTTGAGTTGAAAAGCATTGTGAGAAAGACACCTATGATATCCAATCACCATGGCAATACCCGCAAAGCAATAGTATGCAAAACAAAATAGAAAGAGCGTAGCCATACCTTAGTAATTACCCAATTCTTCCAACTGCATTTGCCATAATCTAGCCGTTACTTTTGCGGTTTGAGCTATTTTTTTAGCAACTTCCATATTCATCAATGGATGATTTAATGCCTTTTCTAAGTTGTGAAAATGGTTTTCATCGGCCACTCCGTGATAGGTAAAAAACGATACTTGATCATCCTCCAGTTGTAGTTGCTGCTGAATCATAACTCCCCAATATGCCGCCAATCTTTTACCGATGCCTTCAATGATAAACATTGCTCCAAGTAGATCAATTGGGTTGTGCTTACTTGCCTGTTGAAACATAAACGACGTAAGAGCCATACTTCCAATATTTTTCTTTCCGGTCTGTATGTCCTCCAGTTTTTCGCCTAAGGCTACAAAATTTCTTTCTAGCATTTGAAAATCCTTGTGCTCTGCTGCAGTATGTGTAATAAAAGCAGACCGGAGCTCAAATATTTCTACATCAATATTAGATGCTCCCCTAGAGATCCATTGAGATCCATCTATCACTTGTTGCCTTAAGTCGTGAAGCAAAAGCTTGTAATCAGCCAGCTCCAAATGTCCATTTTGAATCTTATCTACAATAGGCACTTTCATTAGTTTCGATTCAAAATCCACCCATATTTGAGAAAGTTGCCTGATCAACCATTCAGAGGTTGGATTTTTATCGATGATTAATTCTGGTGCTTCTATAGGTCTAGGAGTGAATGAAAAATCACTTTCCTTGTCTCTCCCAACAACGGTAAGCAACATAAAAGAGGTAATAAATCGACCACTTTCTGGAACCATACACAGTATTTTTTGTCCGCTTTTCAACTTTCCTGAGTAAAGTAGTTCTTCCAACATAATGTAAATGGAGGCACAACCAGTATTGCCTTTTGTGGTTAAGTTTGAAAACCATTTCTTTTCTGGTATTTCTCCCCCACCTTTGATCATCAGTTCTTGGATTGGTCCTTTAAAAAATTCGGAGGAATAATGACAACAAAACCAATCTACTTCCGCAGCACTCACCATTTCTTTGTCAATCAAATCAAAGTAGTGAGCAACACCTGTTTTCATTACTTGGTCCAGCAGCCTTATGTCTTGTCTTAGATTAATAGCTCCCGCTTTTGATGCTGATTCGTAGTCGGGATAGTCTAGCCAAGTAAGTTCATCGTACTTTTTATTATCTGTTTTGCCTGTAAACATACAAACGGGAAATTCATTGGCATGAGACTTTAGGTCTATCCATTCTATTTTTAAGGAAAGACCTGATGGGTTAGGTTTGTCTTCCATCACAAAAGCTCCTGCTCCATCAGACAGCATCCACCTAAGAAATTCCGAATCGAAAGACAGAGATTCTACACCTTGACCTTCAAACCTTGATGCTTTAAATAATCTACTAGAAAATTCACTTCCAACGGCAATCGCATTCGTTTTATCTTCACTTTTTATCTGATGAAAAGCGTTCTTCATAGCCATCACCCCACTGGCACAGACACTTTGAAAACTAGACACTTCACATTTTTCAAAATCGAGTTCACCATGCACCATACTGCCAAATCCTGGGACAGGCAAGTCCGCTTGAGTGGTCCCAGTTGATAGCAATTCTATCATTCTTGCTCTAAGGCTCGATTTGCTTATGGCATTGCGAACAGCTTGAGCTGCTATTTGGGCATTGGTATGCGTACTTTTGTGGTTTTTATCGAGAGCATAGTGCCTATTTGTAATTCCATTTTGCTTTAAAATTCGCTCTCTTACTCTACTATCTTTTCCATTTATTCGCCCCAAATAGTCTTCCATTTCATCATTTGAAATAGGCTCATTAGGTAAATAAATTCCAATAGAATTAATAAATACATTTCTCATAGTTATTATTTTTTAAAGGTGAATTTAGAATAAATAACATCCAGCAAATTAGATGCAAACCCAAAATTTTGCTTGCCTTTTGCATGGTGGGCGTTATGGTTGGTGGCAAGTAACTTCCAGGTTTCACCAGTCCCGTTTCCTATTCTATAATTGCTATGTCCAATGAGGTTGATAATAAGACTAGTGACAGGGTATAACAATAAAGCAATAGGAGCAACTGGTAAAATTAACACTAAAGTAAGTGGGACCGTGGAAAGAAGTAATGCTTCAAACCAATGAAAGCTATAGACGGAATATACCGTTGGAATGAAAGATTTATGATGGATATAATGCACTCTTTTCATAAAAAAACGAGTATGCATTAAGCGATGAACGGTAAAAAAATGAAGCTCATTCCATACATTCAAAACTAAAATTCCAAGGAGAACATTCAAAACGGAGTTTTCTAAAAAAGCAACAATGCCTATTCTATACAAATAAATCACCGGCCATACAGAAAACCCAAAAACAAGGATCGATGAAAGGGAGTGTTTTATCTCGAATCTAATTTGTCCCGGTGGAATAGGTTTGTCTGTGATTTTATGCACTAAGCCTTTTAATTCCAACTTTCTACAGAGAAAGTCAAACAAGGGCGCCAACGTAAAATACAATACCAAAAAATAAAAGAAAACCAAACCATAAAGAAATAGGTAGTTTGTATCATCCAACAAAAAGCCAATCAAATCTTCTTTCATACATATGAATTATATACTACAAAGAACGGACAGATAAATGGATGATGTTGTGTCAATATTGGAGAATTCGAAAAATAGATTATCCAAAAGAGGTTTGATATGACAATAAAAACTAAAATTTATCTAATTTATCTAATTAAATTTAGAAAGTGTATGATTTTGGGATTTTTATAAATTTTAATTACATTTCAATGTAGGTTAAATTACCATTTTAAAAAGAGCAAAGTTTTATTCTAACTCAAAAACCAATAATAGCATATCTTATTAATCATCTAACCTTAATTAATAAATAATGCTTGACCTAATAGATTTCAAAATTAGCATTTATCTTTAGCCCGAAACAAACAAAAACCCTTGAATAAGGAAATTCTAAAATTAGCCATTCCAAATATCATTAGTAATATATCCATTCCGTTGTTAAGTACAGTGGATACAGCGCTTATGGGTAGATTATCTGCAGCCCACCTTGGGGCAGTTGGATTGAGTTCTATGTTGTTTAATTTTATTTATTGGAATTTTGGGTTTTTGAGGATGGGGACGACAGGGATGACTGCCCAAGCTTATGGAGCAAAAGATGACAAGGAGATCGCTGCTATATTAACGAGAGGATTGGCGCTGGCTGGATTGCTATCGATCACCATATTTGTATTTAAAGACCCTATATTTAATGCAAGTGTATCCTTACTTAATGTACAACCAGAACTATTGCCATTGGTGAGGGATTATTTTGATATCAGGATATATGGTGCTCCGGCGTCTTTTGCCTTGTTTTGTATGATGGGTTGGTTTTTTGGGATGCAAAATGCGGTCATACCACTTATCATTACCATTGTGATCAATATAGTCAATATGGTATTGAGTGCTTATCTGGTTTACACTCTTCATTGGGATATCAGAGGTGTAGCATTGGGTACGGTGGCGGCACAATACTTGGGACTGTTGCTTTCTATTGTTTTTATAGCCTATAGATATACTTCTTATGTCAAATCCTTAAAGCTGTCAATTCTCAAAGACGTACAAGCTCTGAAAGGTTACCTGAGTATCAACAGCGATTTGTTTATTAGGACGGTATGTTTGACCTTTAGTTTTGGGTTTTTCTACAGCATGTCATCAAAAGCAGGAGGGATAATCTTAGCGGTTAATGTCATCTTACAGCAGTTTCTCAACTGGATGAGTTATGCCGTTGATGGATTTGCTTATGCATCCGAGAGTCTAGTAGGCAAATACAAAGGCATGAAAGACGATAAAATGACTATAAAGTCGATAAATTACTCGTTTTTGTGGGGTTTTGGGTTTGCTTTGTTATTTGTACTAATTTATGCCTTATTTGGTGTGCCAATACTTAAAATATTTACAAACGACATAGACGTGATCGAAGCAAGCAAGCCTTATTTATACTGGGTAGCCATCATACCATTATTTGCATTTGCCAGTTACATCTGGGACGGGATATACATTGGTCTAACAGCAAGCAAAAGTATGCGTAACGCCATGATCATTGCCTTGTTTTTCTATTTAGGCTCTTTTTACTTAGGAGAAAACTACCTTTCTGCCGTTAATAATCTTTGGGTAAGTCTTATTGTATTCCTTACTTCTCGTGGTCTGATACAATGGGCATATTACCGTAAGTATGGATTGGAGATGAAGTAGTAGCTCTCACTAGCCAACAACTTTCGCTTCTCCCTCTTTGAAGAGCCAGCTCGCGGTACAATTTTGGCAGGCAGGGGTCGGGGAGATGAGCGTAACGACAAAAGCCATAAAAGATAAGAGAAACAGGGTTCAGCCTAAATGAAGTGCCAAATCAACATATCTCACTACCAATCGCCTGAATATTCATTGAGCCTTTCATCCCCTGGACTGGACATTTTAAAATACATATGAGTAAGTAGCAGTTAGTCCATAGCCTGAGTTTTTCATCCCCCTAGCCCCCTTCAAAGGGGGATATGACTCTCTCCTGGTTTTAGAGCCTTTAGTTATATACCTTTTAGCTTCTATTTTTATTCTTTTTTATCTGACCATAGCTAAGAAGAAGTTTATTAGACCTTATCTTCCTCCTCCAGGGCAATACATTTTAAGATAATTGGTATACAAAGTACTCAAATGCTCAAAAGTGCCTTCTCCTTCTGCCATAGAGTGTGATCTATTGGGGTAAGCCATCAGTTGAAACTGTTTGTTGTGTTTTACCAATTCATTGATGAGCATTTCTGCATTGTTGTAGTGTACATTGTCATCTCCAGTGCCATGAATGTAGAGCAGATTTCCTTTCAAGTTTTTAGCATATGTAATTGGTGAACCATCTACGAAATCACTTAAGTTTTCTTGAGGTAAACCCATGTATCGTTCTTGGTAGATATTGTCATATGTCAATTGATTGGCTACTGCAGCCACTGCTATCCCTGTTTTATAGATTTCAGGATATTGAAACATCAGATTTAGTGTAGCAGACCCTCCGCCACTCCATCCCCAAACCGCAATTCTATCTGAGTCTACAAAGTCCCATTTAAGAACTTCTTGAGCTGCTAGGGCTTGATCGGAGATGTTTAATCGGCCAATTTTTCGATAGATAGATTTACGCCATGCTCTTCCCTTGGGTGCTGGTGTTCCTCTATTGTCAATGGTCATGTATATGTATCCATCATCTTCCATGTTTCCTTGATATAATCCATTATACCCAACGCCATATTGATCCGTCACATTTGCTCCCCAAGGTTCTGTATAGACCATAAATACGATTGGGTATTTTTTAGCAGGATCAAAATTCGTAGGCTTTACCATCCAAGCATCCATCTCTGTACCATCTGGGATCGTTACTGTAAAAAACTCAACATTGCTTTTCTCTTGATCTGCTTTAAGTTTAGTGACTACAGAAGACTCCTTGTCTATTGCCATATGGTCTGGCAATGTAATAAACTCACTTAAAGGTCGAGTATTGGTATTTTGAAAAACATGGAAGGCATATTTGCCATTTGGTGAGATGGAATAGCCATGGGTTCCATTTTGATCTTTTGGAGATATTTTTTCTACGGCACCTGATCCATCCAAATTTGCTTTGTAGAGGTACTTTTGAGTCGCATTATCTGGGGAAGCATAAAAATATACAAGGTTTAGTTTTTCGCTGATTAACAGTACATCCATCACGTCGAAATTGCCTTTTGTGATTAGTTTTTCTTTCCCTTTTTTATCGATTCTGTACAAATGTTTCCAGCCATCTTTTTCGCTGGTCCATAAAAACTCTTGCTTGTTATTTAGCCATTTAAACTGGTGTCTATACGTTAAACCATAACTATCTTCCCATACGCTCAAAACGTCAATCCAAGCATCGTCATGCTCTTCACTTACTAAATTTATTGTATTAGTTTTGACATTACAATTCAATATTTTACTGTGATTTTGCTTGCGATTTAGCTGTTGAACGAAGAGCTCTGTAGGAGAATTCCACTCCATTCTAGGTAAATAGTGTTGGCTAGGCTCACCATCTATGTTGAGCCAAGTAGTTTTATTTGCTGCCAGATCAATGACACCAATTTTAGCAGGAGAAGGGCTCTCGCCCGTAGTAGGATACTCCACTGGGATGATCTGAGAATACACAGAGTCAAGATTGTTAATCATGTAATAATCCCTTACTTTTCGAGCATCTATCTGCCAAAAAGCAATCCTTTGGCCATCAGGACTCCATTGGAATCCATCCCTACATGCAAACTCCTCCTCATATGCCCAATCAAAGGTGCCGTTGATTAACTTTCTATTGCCGTCTTTGGTGAGTTGGGTTATTTTATGCGTATTTAAATCTTCTATATACACATTGTACCCACTAACATAAGCAGCTTTGCTGGCATCTGGAGAAAACTTAGCAAATCGCAAGGTCGATTCTGGTAGAGTGCTACCAATTTGATTTAAGGACTTTGTTTTTAAATCTAAAACCCAGTAATCACCTTCTGTATCTAATCTCCATACTTTACGTGTATTAGTATAAATCATTACTTTACTATGATCATCAGATAAAGCAAATGTTCTAATTTTGAGACTTTCAGATTCTCCAGAGGTTAGCATTTGTTTATTTACGATTACTTCTGTTTTATTACTTGGTAAGCTGTATTTTAGTATTTCATTATCCACCACCTTGTAGTAGGCATTTCCGTCACTTGTCCAATTGATATTTTGTCCGTTAATACCCTGGACTAAAAATAGGAATATTAAGCTAAGGAATAGAGTAAATAATGTCTTTTGCATGAGAATTGATGGTTTATAAAATTCCAATTTAGAATTTCGAAGCTAAATTACTAAATCAAAGGGTTTATCATTCTCTTTTTGAGAATAATCCTTAAAGAATAACGGAAATTTGGCTTTACTATTTCTCTTTTTTCTATAAAAACCTGTTTATCTTTAACTAATCAAACTCCTCTACCAAGACACCCATTTTACCCATTTGGTAATCCCTCATTGCTTGCATGATTTCTGTCTTGTTATTCATCACAAAAGGGCCATGAGCTTCAATGGTTTCATTGATAGGTAACCCAGATAGTAAGATTGCCCTTGTAGTTGCATTGGCTTTGACCTTCACTCCTTCTCCTTGGTTTTCTAACCAAATAAGATCTTTAGGCTTGGAGTTGTGATTGCCATTGATGGTTAAATCTCCATCTAATTGATAGATAAATGCATTGTAGTCTTTAGGGATTGGAATCTCTATTTCTCCATCCTTTTCCAATTCTAATCGGAGTGCCATGATAGGGGATTTAGTGGCTACACCACCGGTAATTCCGATAAACTCACCTGCCACTACGCCGATATTTACTTTGCCATCCTCTGAGATAAACCTAGGTGTTTCATCATACGTAAGCGGTAGATATTCTGGTTGATCCATCTTAAACTTTGCAGGTACATTTACCCAAAACTGGATTAATTCCCACTTGCTAGCTTCTTCCAAAGCCTTGACTGGTGGTCGCTCACTATGTACTATACCCATTCCAGCATTCATCCATTGAGTGCCCCCTTCATAGATAATACTATCATTATCTCTAGAATCTCTATGATGTACGCCGCCTTTAAATATAAAAGACACTGGTGCAAAACCTCTGTGAGGATGTGGAGGGACTCCTGCTTCTTGTGGCCTTTGCCCTTCAGGCAACTGATGATCTAAATGATGCAATAATAAGAAAGGGTCTATATTATCTGCCTTTTGATGTGGTAAAGCTTGATCTAGCACGATGCCTCCCATGTTTATTTTGAAAGCAGGAAGTATCTCTTTTATTGTTCTAAGTTTCATGGTATAATCATATTTATTTGTTATAACAAATAAAAGTATAATTTTGGTTCCTATTATTTTAAATACTTTCAATTGATTAATATATCCGAGCACATTCTTTTGTAAAATTTGTACTTAAAATTTAATAATCTAAATATATTAGAATGTGTATATATAAGTATAGTAATATGCTTATATACAATTATTTAAGATATAAAAAGTGCTTTTAGAACATGGATAAATAGTGTATATTTGATAAGAATACTGTACAATAATATTCTACTTTTGCACCGTTCTTGATTAAATAGAATTTATAAGTATTTTATTTAGACTTAATTGAAATAAATTTTGGCTCTATAAGATAATGTAATTCTATTTTCAAGATAAATTCATAAGACATATGCAGAGTAAAAAGATACAAATATTCGATACTACATTAAGAGATGGAGAGCAAGTGCCCGGTTGTAAATTGGCCACTACTCAAAAAATAAACATTGCAAAAAGGCTAGATCTACTTGGTGTTGATGTTATTGAAGCAGGATTTCCTATTTCAAGCCCTGGTGATTTTGATGCAGTGGTTCAAGTTTCTAACGCTGTTAAAAATGCCATTGTTTGCGGATTATCGAGGTCTGTTATGTCAGATATCGATGCTGCAGCACAAGCCTTAAAAACAGCTAAAAGACCAAGAATACATACTGGAATAGGAACTTCAGACAGTCACATTAAATATAAATTTAACAGTACTAGAGAAGCCATTATTGAAAGAGCTATTGCGGCTGTAAAATATGCAAAGTCTTTTGTAGAAGATGTAGAGTTTTATGCAGAAGATGCAGGCCGAACTGATAATGAATATTTAGCAAGAGTACTCGAAGCAGTAATAAAAGCTGGAGCGACTGTATTGAACATTCCTGACACCACGGGGTATTGTCTACCTCATGAATATGGTCAAAAGATGCAATACCTCTCAGAAAATGTAAAAGGCATCCACAATGTAACGTTATCTACCCACTGTCATAATGATTTGGGGTTAGCTACGGCAAATTCAGTAGCGGGAATAGCTGGAGGAGCAAGGCAAATAGAATGTACCATCAACGGGCTAGGAGAAAGAGCTGGCAACACAGCGTTAGAAGAAGTTGTAATGATCATCAAGCAGAGATTTGGCGGCCAATACCATACGGACATAAACTTCAATCAACTTAAAAGTATCAGCGAATTAGTTTCAGACGAAATGGGCATGTTGGTACAGCCAAATAAAGCAATTGTTGGTGAAAATGCATTTGCACATTCTTCGGGAATTCATCAAGATGGCGTTATTAAGATGAGAGAAACCTACGAAATCATGGACCCTAAAGAAGTAGGAGTAGCACAATCTTCCATCGTATTGACAGCAAGATCAGGGAGAGCTGCACTTGCATTTAGGTCTAAAGAAATTGGCTATGATTTGACAAAATACCAATTGGACCAAGCTTATGGGGAGTTCTTAACCTTGGCAGATTCCAAAAAGCAAGTCAATGATTCGGATTTACAAATATTATTAGAAGAAAAAATTTTTATAACAGCATAGTGGGAAAGACTTTATTTGATAAAATTTGGGATGCACACATCGTCGAAAGTATAGATGGTGGTCAGGACATCATTTACATAGACCGACACTATATCCATGAAGTGACGAGTCCTCAAGCATTTGACGGTTTGAAAGAAAGGAATCTTCCTGTCTTTAGACCAAATAAAACAATTGCTACAGCTGATCACAATGTACCAACCTTAAACCAACACCTTCCAATTAAGGAGGAATTGTCAAGGTTTCAAGTGGAAAAACTAACGGAAAATTGCAAGAATTTTGGCGTTGAACTTTATGGATTAGGCCATAAGCTGCAAGGAATCGTACATGTGATTGGTCCAGAATTAGGCATGACAAGACCCGGAATGACCATTGTTTGTGGTGACAGTCATACTTCTACACATGGAGCATTCGGGTGTTTGGCTTTTGGCATTGGCACCAGTCAAGTAGAACATGTATTTGCCAGTCAAACGCTGATGCTTTCTAGACCAAAAACAATGCGAATTACTGTTAATGGTAAACTTCAAAAAGGTGTAGGGGCAAAAGACATCATACTTTACATCATTGCCAATTTGACAGCAGCAGGTGGCACAGGGTATTTTGTAGAATATGCTGGTGATACCATCAGGTCTCTATCTATGGAAGGTAGAATGACTGTTTGCAATATGAGTATTGAGATGGGTGCAAGAGGAGGACATGTCGGAGTAGATCAAACAACCATTGACTATGTAGAAGGAAAAGAACATGCTCCAAAAGGAGAAAATTGGAATAAAGCGGTAACCTATTGGAATACGCTGCATTCTGATATAGATGCTAAATTCGATAAAGAATATACGTTCGACGCTGAAGATATTTCGCCAATGATAACCTATGGCACAAACCCAGGAATGGGGATCAAAATTGATAATCCGATCCCTTCAGAATTACTAAATGCCAGCGAGCAAAAATCTTTAGATTACATGGGATTTGATGCTAATGAATCCTTGTTAGGTAAAAAAATTCAACATGTATTCATCGGCAGTTGCACCAATGCTCGAATAGAAGACCTTAGAGAAGTGGCTGCATTTGTTAAAGGCAAACAGAAGGCAGACCATGTTTCTGTTATGGTAGTGCCCGGTTCTAAAATGGTAGAAGCTAAAGCAAAGGCAGAAGGTCTGAATGAGATATTTGAAGCTGCAGGCATGGAAATAAGAGAACCAGGTTGCAGTGCTTGTTTAGGGATGAATGAAGACAAAATTCCAAGTGGTGAATACTGTGTTTCTACTTCAAATAGAAATTTTGAAGGAAGGCAAGGGCAAGGAGCTAGAACTATTTTAGCTAGTCCGCTTACAGCTGCAGCAGCGGCTATTTATGGTGAGATTAGAGATATAAGATCATTGATATGAAGATAGAGAAAATAAATATACTAAACACCACTGCAGTGCCTCTTCCGATGGAGGACATTGATACAGATCAAATAATACCTGCTAGGTTTCTCAAAGCATTGACGAAAGAAGGCTTTGGTGACAACTTGTTCAGGGATTGGCGGTACGATCGCAATGATCAGACAATTGAAAACTTTGTCCTCAACAATAGCAAGTACGCTGGTCAAATTTTGGTAGCTGGCAAAAATTTTGGGTGTGGATCAAGTAGAGAGCATGCAGCATGGGCATTGAATGACTATGGATTCAAGGCAGTAATTTCCAGCTTTTTTGCAGATATATTCAAAGGAAATGCCTTGAATAATGGCTTATTGCCAATCCAAGTAAACACTGATGACTTAAACTTCATATTTACTAAGATTGAAGAAAATAACAATACAAAATTATCGATAAACTTAGAAGACCAAACCCTTTCTATTGGCGAATGGCAACGATCTTTTGACATCAATCCATATAAAAAGATGTGTCTGCTTAATGGATATTCTGACTTAGATTTTCTACTTTCCAAAAGGGAAAAGATCGAAGAATTTGAAACAAAACAACTTATTTACTAGAGATGAGAAAGTTAGAAAACATTGCAGTCCTTCCAGGTGATGGTATTGGACCAGAAGTTGTACAACAAGCCATAACAGCATTAACTGCCGTAAAAGAAAAGTATGGACATAAATGGGAATATCATTATGGTTTGATAGGAGCAGTGGCTATTGACGAAACAGGAAATCCTTTTCCAGTAGAGACTTTAGACCTCTGTACTTCTGTTGATGCCATACTTTTAGGAGCAATAGGTGATCCAAAATATGACAATGACCCTAACCTAAAAATTAGACCTGAACAAGGTCTACTCGCCATGAGAAAAGCATTAGGATTGTATGCCAATATTAGACCGATTAAAGTTAACAAAGACTTGGCACATTTGTCGCCTGTGAAAGAAGATCGACTCCAAAATGTAGATTTTGTGATTTATCGTGAACTTACAGGTGGGATTTACTTTGGAGAAAAGCTCAAAGGTGATAATTTCGCTTCTGATCTTTGTAAATACGAGGTGTACGAAATAGAAAGAATTTCTCATTTGGCATTTGCAGAAGCATCTAGACGTAAAAAACATCTTACTCTTGTAGACAAGGCAAATGTGTTAGAAACATCTAGACTTTGGAGAAAGACAGTAATGGAATTAAGTCCGCAATACCCTGATATTGTAGTGGATTATCTCTTTATTGATAATGCTGCGATGCAAATTATACTCAATCCAGGTCAATTTGATGTGCTGTTGTGTGATAATTTATTTGGGGATATCCTATCTGATGAAGCAAGTGTCTTAGTGGGATCGCTAGGACTATTGCCTTCGGCATCTAAAGGGGTTAAAACATCTTTATACGAACCAGTACATGGATCATATCCACAAGCGAAGGGAAAAGACTCTGCTAATCCATTTGCAACGATATTGTCTGCTTCTATGATGCTTAGAGACTTTGGATATGAACAAGAAGCAACCGATATTGATGAGGCTGTTGATTTTTGTTTGAATTATGGGATTATGACAGAAGACCTAGGTCCTATTCATGCATTTTCTACCTCGCAAATTGGGGAAATTATTTGTGTGTTGATTACAGAAGGAAAGGATGGCTTAAAAACTAGAAAGTTTAATGAGGCTTTTTCAACGATAGTTTAAATGGCTGGTTAGCTTGTTGGCACATTGGCAGATTAGGGAAGCTGTTAAGTTATTGAGAACTTAATGTAGAGCTCTTGTTGTGGAGGGAATTAGATTTAGTATTTCACAAGAGTGGTCCTTTTATTCAACCCTTAAGTGAAAAAAGTTAGTGGAGTAATCGGTAGAGTGGAATTTTATGTTCATATTTGCATTTTAAAATTTATATGAATAACAACACAATCAATAGTATCATTTGTATTATAATTAGCATTATTCCAATGTTGATGTAGAGATGGTATCATTGTATAAAAGATTAAAGAGCCATTCTCAAAAGAGTTTGGCTCTTTTTTTTTATTGAAAATTAAGTACAATAGTTTAACAGATATGTATAACAAATACAGCAAACACGTAACACAAGACCCAACTCAGCCCGCTGCCCAAGCCATGCTACATGCAGCTGGATTGAGCAAGGAAGACTTAAAGAAGCCACAGGTTGGGATTGTAAGTACAGGTTGGGACGGCAATCCTTGTAATATGCACTTAAATGGATTGGCAGCAGACATAAAGTCTTATGTCAATAAGGAGAATTTGATCGGATTGATGTTTCATACGATAGGAGTGAGTGATGGGATTTCTATGGGAACACGTGGGATGAGGTATTCACTGCCTAGTAGAGATATTATTGCTGACTCTATTGAGACAGTAGTGGGGGCACAATGGTATGATAGTGTGATAGCAGTGGTTGGTTGTGATAAAAACATGCCAGGTGCTATGATGGCTTTAGGAAGATTAAATAGACCATCTATATTGGTTTATGGAGGTACTATTGCTCCGGGCTGCCATGCAGGTAAAAAACTTGATGTAGTCTCTGCCTTTGAAGCATTAGGGCAAAAAATAGCGGGGGAAATCACCCAAGACACATTCGAACAAATAGTCCAAAATGCCTGCCCTGGACCGGGTGCTTGCGGAGGCATGTACACCGCTAACACTATGGCTTCTGCGATAGAAGCAATGGGTATGAGTTTACCCTTTAATTCGTCTAATCCAGCAGTTGGAAGTCATAAAGAAAACGAAGCTGCTCAATTGGGAAAGGCGATTAAATTATTGATTGAGAAAGATATAAAGCCAAGAGATATTGTCACAGCTCAAAGTTTTGAAAATGCGATCAGACTTATCATTGTGTTGGGTGGATCGACAAATGCAGTGATACACTTAATAGCAATGGCTAAGTCATTTGATATACATTTAGACTTACAAATGATACAAGCATTAAGTGATAAGACACCGTTTTTAGCAGACCTCAAACCGTCTGGAAAACACTTGATGGAGGACCTCCACAATGTTGGTGGCATTCCGGCTGTAATGAAGCTTATGTCGGAGTACGGTATGCTACATTTAGACTGCCTTACCGTAACTGGAAAGACAATTGGAGAAAACTTAGCCGCTGCAAACCCACTAAAACAAGGACAGGAGATTATCAAGCCAATTGAACAAGCGATAAAGAAAACTGGGCATTTGCAAATGCTTTTTGGGAACTTAGCTTTGGAAGGTTCTGTAGCTAAAATCACTGGTAAAGAAGGAGAGTTATTTACTGGTACTGCTATTGTATTTGATAGTGAAGAAGCTACTAATCAAGCCATCCAAGAAAAGAAGATATTGCCAGGACATGTGGTCGTTATTAGATATTGCGGCCCAAAAGGAGGACCAGGAATGCCTGAAATGTTGAAGCCTACTTCCAGTATTATTGGAGCAGGGTTAGGGGATCAAGTGGCATTGATTACAGATGGAAGATTTTCTGGAGGAACGCATGGGTTTGTAGTAGGACACATCACTCCAGAAGCTTATGATGGTGGCAATATTGCATTGTTAGAAAATGGAGACATCATCACCATTGATGTCACAAAAAATAGAATAGACGTAGACATTTCTGAGGAAGTTTTAGGCCAAAGAAAGGCAAAATGGTTGCAGCCGAAAGATGAGTTGAAAGGATTTTTAAGAAAATATAGAAAAACAGTTTCTTCTGCAAGTGAAGGCTGTGTAACAGATGAATTTTAAACTACAACACCAATGGATAAGCAGTATTTTAAAGAAATAGTAGATTATAACTTGTGGGCCAACAAAAAAATGGCGACTTGGCTGAATCAAATCAGTGAAGCACAATGGACACAAGAGTTGGTGAGTAGTTTTTCTACAATAAAAGAGACTGTTTTACACAATGCTGGAGCAGAATCTCTCTGGAGAGACCGATTAATTGGCACAAAAGAGCAAAATTGGATACCAGATACCTTCAAAGGAAGTAAACAGGAAGCGATTGAGTTGTGGTTGGAATGCAGTAAAAAATTTAAAGAGTATCTGTACCAAACAACTATGAATGAGCTAAAACAAGATTTGATTTATAAAAGAATGAATGGCGAAACATATGTTATGACAAAATACAAGGTAATCATTCACGTATCTAACCATGCAACGTATCACAGAGGGCAACTAGTGACCATGCTAAGGCAAGTTGGATTTATTGATGTTTCGACAACAGATATATCCACTTATTATACCCAATTAAAAAAATAAAGATGTCAACAAAAACTTTAAAAAAATCAGCTCATAAATCAGAAAAAGGCCCCAATCTTATGACTGGAGCTAAAGCAGTAATAGAATGTTTATTGGCGGAAGGTGTGGATATTATATTTGGATACCCAGGCGGTGCAATAATGCCTATATACGATGCTTTGTATGACTATGAAGATAGAATCACTCATTATCTTCCTAGACATGAGCAGGGAGGAATCCATGCTGCTGAAGGGTATGCTAGAGTGACAAGAAAACCGGGAATAGTATTTGCTACTTCAGGACCAGGAGCAACTAACTTATTTACGGGATTGGGAGATGCTTTGATGGATTCTATTCCATTGGTATGCATTACTGGGCAGATTGGAAGTCAACTGTTGGGCTCTGACGCATTTCAGGAAGTTGATGTCATAGGCTGTACCAATAGTATTACAAAGTGGAATTACCAAGTTACTAAAGCAGAAGAGATTCCACATGCTATCTCAAAAGCTTTTAGAATTGCAAATTCTGGGAGACCTGGACCAGTAGTAGTGGATATAACTAAAGATGCACAATTTGCTACGTTCGATTTTCAATACGATAAAAATATAGTAATCCGAAGTTACCTTCCTAAGCCAGTTTTGGATCTGGAAGCATTACAAGCAGCAGCGGATTTAATAGCAAAGGCAAAAAAACCATTTATTTTAGCTGGACACGGTATCCACATTGCAGGAGCAAGAGGTATATTTAAGCAATTTATTGAAAAATCAGGAATCCCAATTGGTTGTACAATTCATGGACTTTCTACGGTGCCAAGCGACCATCCACTGCATAAAGGTATGTTGGGAATGCATGGCAATGTAGCTCCAAATGTATTAACAAATGATTGTGATGTTTTGATTGCAATAGGGATGAGGTTTGACGATAGAGTGACTGGCAATTTATCTAAATATGCCACTCAAGCCAAGGTTATACATATCGAAATTGACCCAGCAGAGATCAATAAAAATGTAAAAGCAGATGTAGCTGTCAATATGGATGCTAAAGATGCTTTGGAGGCATTAATTGAGTTGGTAGATAAGAAGACTTATCCAGATTGGATTGCGAAGTTTGATAAATTGAGAGCCGCTGAGGAAGAAAGAGTCATTTCTAAAGACATGGCTGACAATCCGGAACATATTAATATGGCAAGAGCGATAAGATGCCTTTCTAGAGCAACTAAAGGTCAGGCAATTATAACAACAGACGTAGGGCAACACCAAATGGTTGCGGCAAGATATTACGACTACTTATCACCTGAATCATGGGTGTCAAGTGGAGGAGCGGGTACTATGGGATTTGGTTTACCCGCTGCTATAGGAGCTAAACTTGGTGACCCATCTCGTCAGGTAATTGCTATTGCAGGTGATGGAGGGTTTCAGATGACATTACAGGAGTTAGGCATGCTTTCTCAATGGAATATTCCAGTAAAAATAATGATTTTAGATAACAATTTTCTAGGCATGGTAAGACAGTGGCAGGAAATGTTTTTTGAGAAGAGATATTCTTTTACAGAATTGAAGAATCCAGATTTTGTCACCATTGCAAAAGGGTTTGGAGTAACAGGAAAGTCCATAAAAAATCCCAAAGATTTAGAACCATCTATTAAAGAAATGTTAGATTTTGATGGCCCCTATTTACTTCACATTCTTGTAGATATGGAAGAAAATGTACTTCCAATGATCCCAACAGGTAAAGCTGTAAATGAAATAGTTTACTAAGCTTTGTTTTGACTTTTTAAGTATCATTAGCATATAAATTAAGAAAGAAAATGAATCAATATACCATCACCATATTTACCGAAAACGTAACAGGATTACTTTCTAAAATCGTAGGAGTTATTTCTCGTAGGCATTATGACATTACAAGCTTGACAGCTTCACCTTCTTCCATGGAAGGTATTTATAGGTTTACTGTTTGTTTGCCTTTAAGTGAAGAAAATATCAAAAAATTAGTGCTTCAGATAGAAAAACTAGTTGATGTCTTGAAGGTGTTTTATTATGTTGACAGCGAAATTATTTATCAAGAGTTAGCGCTTTATAAAGTACCAACCAAAGCATTTTACAATGGAGATCATGTAGAAGAATTGATTAGGAAATACAATGCAAGAATCATCTCCATAGAAGACGAATACATTGCCATTGAAAAAACAGGACATCATGCAGATATAGAAGAATTACTATTTGAATTGAAAAAAATTGGAATTTTTGAATTTGTAAGATCTGGGAAAATAGCAATTGTAAAACCTATGGAAAGACTTAACAACTATTTAAAATCAATAGAAAATGTTGTTGGTTGATGGACTTGTTAATGAGCTGGCAAAACAAAAAATAAACAACTAAGATTAATAAAAATATAAACAATCAATAAAATGGCAAGACTAAATTTTGGAGGAACAGAAGAAACAGTAGTTATTAGGGATGAATTTCCAATGGAAAAAGCTTTGGCTACCTTAAAAGATGAAGTAATAGCAATCATTGGATATGGAGTACAAGGTCCTGGACAGGCACTTAATCTAAAGGACAATGGATTTAAAGTAATAATCGGTCAAAGACAAGATTCACCTACGTGGGATAAAGCCATTGCAGACGGCTGGGTACCTGGACAAACATTGTTCCCAATAGTAGAGGCAGTTGAGAAAGGAACGATTATCCAGTATTTATTATCAGATGCTGCTCAAATTGAAGTTTGGCCTACGATCAAACCATTGTTGACGAAAGGGAAAGCATTGTATTTCTCTCATGGATTTGGGGTTACTTTTAAAGAAAGATCTGGCATAATCCCACCAGCTGATATTGACGTAATCTTAGTAGCACCAAAAGGATCAGGTACAAGTTTACGAAGACTATTTCTAGCTGGAAAGGGATTAAATTCTAGTTATGCCATATACCAAGATGCTACAGGAAGAGCTTATGACAGAGTGATTGCTTTAGGCATAGGCATTGGATCAGGTTATTTATTTGAAACCAACTTTAAAAGTGAGGTATATTCTGATTTAACAGGAGAAAGAGGATCATTGATGGGTGCCATTCAAGGGTTGTTTGCGGCACAATATGATTTATTAAGAGCAAGAGGTCATTCTCCATCGGAAGCATTTAATGAAACGGTAGAAGAAGCTACTGAGTCATTATATCCACTTGTATCAGAAAACGGTATGGATTGGATGTATGCTAACTGTTCTACCACAGCCCAAAGAGGAGCTCTAGATTGGTGGAAAAAATTCAGAGATGCGGTAAGACCTGTTTTTGAAGATTTGTATGATAGTGTGGCGTCAGGTGAAGAAGCCCAAAGGTCGATAGACTCTAATTCGCAAAAAGACTATAGAGTAAAACTAGAAGCAGAATTGAAAGAATTGCGAGATTCAGAGATGTGGAGAGCAGGTAAAACGGTTAGAAGTTTAAGACCTAAATCGTAATTTGCGAATTGGCTTGTTAGCACTTTGGCTGGTTAGTATATTGGCCGATTTCAAAAACGGCCAGCTTTACTTTCCTTTATGGATTGGTCAGGCAAAGAATTTGCGAATTTGCTGGGTAACTAATTAAATTGTTTTTTATAAAAACGAAACACAAAAAAGTGTTAGAAAAAATAGAAGCAGCACAAAAAAGACTGAAAGGGGTAGTCACCAAGACTCCCCTTGCTTTTAATAAAAACTTGTCTGCAAAAACAGGAGCTAATATCTATCTAAAAAGAGAAGATACACAAGTCGTAAGATCCTTTAAAATTAGGGGAGCTTACAACAAAATGAGTTCAATGACGTCCGTTGAACTATCTAACGGCATCATCTGTGCAAGTGCCGGTAATCATGCACAAGGTGTGGCATTTGCTTGTTCTGCTTTGTCGGTAAAAGGAATTATTTTCATGCCGACTACTACTCCAAAACAAAAAATCAGTAAGGTTAGACATTTTGGAGGAGATTGGATAGAAATAGTTTTAATTGGTGATACCTATGACGATACACAATCTGCAGCATTAGCAAAAGCAGCTATGACCAAAGCACCTTTTATTCACCCTTTTAATGATGAAGTAGTAATAGCTGGGCAAGGCACAATAGCAGCAGAAATTTTAGATCAAATAGAGGTGCCAATTGACTACCTCTTTGTTGCAGTTGGTGGAGGGGGCTTGATCTCTGGAGTTGGTAGTTATTTTAAATCGGTAAGTCCAAAAACAAAAATTATTGCCGTTGAAAGTGAAGGTGCTTCTGCTTTTCATCAATCTATCGCAGCAGGTAAAAAACTTACCCTAAGCCATATTGATTCTTTTGCAGACGGTATTGCCGTAAAAAGTTTAGGAGATATTTCATTCGAAATAGCAAAGAAAGTGACAGATGAATCGATCTTAGTAGCAGAAGGAAAGATATGTTCAACGATTCTCTCACTGTACAACGATGAAGCAATAGTAGCCGAACCCGCAGGAGCAGTAGGAATTGCCGCTTTGGATCAAATGAAAGACCAGATTAAAGGTAAAAATGTAGTTGTAATCGTCTGTGGAGGCAATAATGACATAACTAGGACGGAAGACATTAGAGAAAGGGCATTGTTATGGGAAAACAAAAAACATTATTTTATCATTCGCTTTCCTCAAAGAGCAGGAGCATTAAAGGAGTTTCTAAACATACTTGGTCCTGACGATGACATAGCCCACTTCCAATATACAAAGAAAAACAACCGAGACTCTGGACCGGCACTGGTTGGTATCGAGTTAAAAAGCCAAGATGATTTTCAGCCACTAATCGATAGAATGACCATAAAAGGCATTAATTTTGAGCATATCAACAACAACCCAATGCTGTTTGAGATGCTGGTTTGATGCATTTTAAGCTACTTCAATTTTGCTTTTCCTTCCAACTTATTTGCTAAATCCTCTAATGAAATTTTAGAGTGTAGTTGAATAATTGCTTTTCTTACCATGGCATAATCATCATGTATCGGACAAGGATGGTGATCATTACATTGCTCAAGACCAATTCCACATTTAGTATATAAGGCATTACCATCAATAATCTCAACGATGGTTTTTAAATTAATTTTAGAACTTTCAGATTCTTCTATCCAGAAGCCCCCTGATGGACCCTTCATTGATTTGACAATATTACTTTTAGAAAGCTGTTGCATAATTTTACCGGTAAAAGCTTCAGGAGAGTCAATAGCCTTTGCAATATCTTTTATACTTACCCTTCCACCAGTTTTAGAGATGTGAGTAATATGTAGAACTGCTTTGATGGCATATTCACAGGCTTTAGATAGCATATTTTCTTTTTACAAAGATAAGAGATATTCTTGTCTTTATTTCCTTTTTTTGTAATAATTGATAGTTGTAGCTAGGACACCAAGCCACATAATGGCTGACCCGAAGAGCATTAGGTGATAATAATAAGGTAAAAAACCTAATTCTACCCAAAACATCAAACCCTGCACAAAAAGCAAAATTTCAGTAAGAATAATGCCAATAATAAATAACCATGTCCCAATGTTACTTAATTTAATGCCACGGATATAAGCCACAAGACCAAAACCAAATAATGAGAAACAGCCTAACATTAACAGATGGATAAACCCTATTACGAAGTTTCTAATAGTGTAAGACACTTCAGCTATAAATGGAAAAACTACAGCAAATTGAATTAACATCTTTAGAGTAAAGGCAATAAATGCAATGGAGAAAGTCCAAAATACGTAGCTATTAAAAGTTCTCTTTATAGTATTAATGTGGGGTTTTAATAATACTATTATGTAATAAAGAGCGATAATCTGAAGAAGAACGCCCAAAGAATTAATTAGAAAAATGCCAAAATAAGGAGTTGACCATGAAATGGCCAAAGCGTATGTTAATATTGTAGATATCGTTAATAGTTTATAAAATATTCTACCCGTTTTTACATCTAAAGTAATTCCAGATCTATGAAATATTTCGAATGCAATTGCTAACATTGCAAAAAAGAACCATCCGTTAAACTGAAAATGTAAATATAATTGTATTGCTGCATAATAGATAGCTTTACCTTTTAAGCCCATAGCGACAATCGGACCTAGGGCCCATGGTCCTATTGTGGAAACAACTAAGAACACTAAGCTTGTTTTCATAAACAGCCAAGCTAATGGGGATACTTTTGTCTTATCTACTTCTTTAAAAAACTTATATACAAAGAGATAAGACAACAACATTTGAGCAGAAGTAAATACAACACTTAATACGTCATATCCGTAAATTGGAAAAGTTATTAGCATTCCCAACACTGTAAATTGCAATAACCAAAAAAGGGTTTTAAACTTTTGCCAGGGAACTTGAAAAAGGTAAATAGCAACAATAGAGTATAGAGCAAACAACCAACCCAATAGTGCTATATGTGAGTGGGCATGTTGAATATTCCGATAGTCAAAAGACTCTGGCAAGTCAAATACAAAAGCAGATCTCATTATTAAACCTAAAGTGACAGCTATCATCAGGAATAAAAAGGAAGAGAAAATTGGTTTAAAGATAAATTTAGAATCCATTCTTATTAAATATATTTGATTGCTGTAACATCAAGCGTTACAGCAATCAAAATTTAAAGTATATGCTACTTACCTGGATTGTCAAGATCGTTTTGATACATGAACTCCAATAAGTCTCTAGCATCGCCAATAGATACATTCTGATTTGGCATTCTTGTAAGACATTCTTCTAATAGTTTTTGTGCTGTCGGATCTTTATCAAGCATTACTTCTACATTTGTAACCATGTTCATAATCCATTCTGGTTTTCTTTTAGAGGTAACTCCAGCCCAACTCGGACCTACTACTCTTGATCCTTTTAATTTATGACATGCGGCACATTTCATTTCATAAATGGCACTTCCTCTTTTTACCATTTCTTGATCAAGAGGATTGTTTAGGGTTACAGTTGTAATTTCACCAATCCCCAATCCATCGTCTGTTTTTGTAGTAGGTTCACTCATTTCTCGCTTTACCTTATCTGACGGTTTTTCACCTTTTTGACCACAAGCTATAACTAACGTTATTAGTATTGAGAAGATTAATATTTTTTTCATGATGTTAAATAGATTTTAAAGTTATAAAAAAAAGTTATTGATTTTAGTTGATGTATTTAAAATGGTGTCTGTCCCATATATTGCTCTAAGTTCTGATCTAATCAACATGACTTTATCATGGTAAGGACATTGGTCATAAGTTTTGCAATGTTTTTGTCCTAATAAACAGGCATTAATTAAATATTCTGATTGTTCAAGTTCTCTAATTACTTCTAGCAAGTGTATGTTTTTTTGTAGACTAGTCATATAGTATCCTCCATTTCTTCCTTTTTTAGACTGGATTAAGTTCTTTTTGGTTAAATGCTGTAATACTTTAGCAAGCATTGGTTGGCTGATCTCAATTGCAACAGAGAGATCTCTAACTCCAATCAACCTGTTTTCATTGGAGTTAGCAGCTATATAAAGGATAGCCCTTACACCATATCTACTTGTCTTGCTAAGCATTTTTATTAATATTATATGGCAAAGATAAAAAGATTAACAGATATAAAGATATTTTTATCTTTTATTAAAATAATTTGTATCTTTGCATTATAATTAATTATTAATAAAACATTTCAAAATGAAAAATCGAAATACTTTTTTAACCCAAGGGCTTGTGATTTTTAGTCTAATTTGCTTTATGAACACCAGTTGTAATACAAATCAAAACGGTAGTTCAGGTGCTTTAGATAATGATGCAGCAAGCCAAGTCTATGTTGCACCAGGAGAATACGATGAATTTTATGGATTCTTTTCTGGTGGTTTTAGTGGACAAGTTTCTGTTTATGGTATACCTAGTGGTAGGTTACTAAAAGTTATCCCTGTATTTTCTCAAGATGCTGAGAAAGGATACGGTTATAACGAAGAGACAAAGCCAATGCTTAACACCAATTTCGGTTTTGTACCGTGGGATGATGCTCACCACCCTGAGTTGTCACAAACTAATGGAGAAACTGATGGAAGATGGTTGTTTATTAATGGTAACAATACCCCTCGTATCGCAAGAATTGATCTAACTACTTTTGAAACAGCGGAAATTATTGAGATACCAAATAGTGGAGGAAACCATAGTTCACCATTTACAACAGAAAATACAGAATATGTAGTAGCTGGAACAAGGTTTTCAGTTCCATATCCTCAGAAAGATGTAGCAATAGATTCTTACAAAGAGAATTTTAAAGGAATGTTGTCCTTTATAAAAGTAGACCCAAAAGAAGGTCATATGGAAATTGCCTTCCAGGTGTTGCTTCCAGCATTTGACTACGACCTTGCCCATTCAGGAAAAGGCAAGTCACATGGATGGACATTCTTTACTACCTACAACACAGAAGAAAAACATACACTGCTTGAAGTGAATGCTTCGCAAAATGATAAAGATTTTATAGCAGCTATCAATTGGAAAAAAGCGGAAGAATATATCAAGGCAGGAAAATATAAGGAGATTCCTGCAGAACATCATGTAAATAGGTATAATGAGAAATCTCATGTAGCAACATCTACACTTAAAAAAACAGTTAAAGTATTGATACCAGAAGATTGTCCAGGATTGGTATATTTTATTCCAACACCAAAATCTCCGCATGGAGTAGATGTAGATCCATCAGGAGAATATATCATTGGAAATGGTAAGTTGTCAGCTGATTTAACAGTACACTCATTCACTAACATGATGTCAGCAATTGAAAACAAAGAGTTTGAGACTACAATTGCTGGTGTACCAGTTTTGAAATACGACAAAGTAGTAGGTGGCGTAGTTACTAAACCAGGACTTGGACCATTGCACACAGAATTTGATGATAAAGGAAATGCTTACACTACATTTTTCATATCTTCTGAAGTAGTTAAATGGAAATTAGGTACTTGGGAAGTGTTAGATAGAATTCCTACCTATTATAGTGTTGGGCACTTGATGATCCCAGGGGGAGACTCAAGAAAGCCAGATGGCAAATACTTGGTAGCATTAAATAAGATCACTAAAGATAGGTATCTTCCAACAGGTCCAGAGATGAATCACTCAGCTCAGCTTTATGATATATCTGGAGATAAAATGAAGCTACTTTTAGATTTTCCTACGATAGGCGAGCCTCACTATGCTCAAGGTATTGCAGCTAGTAAAATCAAAGATAAGAGTAAAAAAATATACCCAATAGAGGAAAATGAACACCCACACAGAGCTCTAGGCGAGAAGGCCACAAAAGTAGTAAGAGAAGGCGACGTAGTTAGGATATATATGACTTCTATTCGTAGTCACTTTGCTCCTGATAACATAGAAGGAATTAGAGTGGGAGATAAAGTTTACATTCACCTTACCAACTTAGAACAAGATTTTGATGTGCCTCATGGATTTGCTATTCAAGGAGCAAGAACTGCTGAATTATTGGTAATGCCTGGTCAAACTGAAACAATGTATTGGGAACCTCAGAAAGAAGGTGTTGTTCCATTCTATTGCACAGATTTCTGCTCTGCTCTACACCAAGAGATGCAAGGTTATATAAGAGTTTCAGCTAGAGGGTCTAATACTCCTCTTAAGTGGAGTTTAGGAGAACCTGATGAAGAAGAATAGTCGTTAAATTCAAACAATATACGAGTGACCTGGCAATTTTGTCTATACTTTTTAGGCAGTTGCCAGTTCTATTTTATTCCTACATTAAAGTTTAACTAAAATGATATTACCTAGACTACTCATGGTGCTAGCAGGCCTATTTATGCTTTCATTATTTATTTGGCCGATGTGGAAGATCACCTTATTGGCACCCCAATACCCTGATGGAGTAGAAATGCACATCTATATCAATAAAATTGGTGGGAAAACCCCTGGTACCCTTCAAAATGTCAATATTTTGAATCATTATATTGGTATGAAAAAAATTACGCCTGAGTCTATACCAGAGTTAAAATACATGCCACCAATTGTTATCTTTTTTATTATTACGGCCTTTATAGTAGCATTTCTTGATAAAAAATGGGCTTATTGGTTTTGGACTATATCACTGATTGCTATTTTATTAATTGGATTGTATGATTTTTATTTATGGGAATATGACTATGGACATTCGTTAGATCCGAGAGCTCCCATGAAATTTGAAGGAGAATCCTTCCAACCACCGCTAATAGGTAGAAAAGAAATTATTAACTTTACAGCGATTTCCCTGCCTCATATTGCAGGTTATTTTCTAGGTACAGCAACTTTTTTTGGAATGGTGGCTACGTATATCAAAACTAAAAATACTAAAAGTTAAATTAATGAAATTTCTATTTGCGCTCACTATAATTCTTATTACAACTTTTACATCTTGTAACGTAAAACCTGAGCCTATTAACTACAACCATGATGAATGTGCATTTTGTAAAATGAAGATTTCTGATGTTAGGTTTGGGGCAGAAATGGTTACGAATAAAGGCAAAATTCATAAATATGACTCGGCTGAATGTTTAGTTAGAACATATTTAGAAAACGACCCTTCGGATTATGCCCATGTTGTTGTCACAGATTATGCAAGGCCACATACACTCATTGATGCTAAAACAGCTATTTTTCTTATAAGTGAAAATCAACCAAGTCCAATGGGAGCAAATTTGAGTGCCTATGAGCACAAAAGCCATGCAGAGCTTGTACATAAAGAGAAAGGAGGCAAACTATTAAGTTTTCAAGAGATATTGGATGAACAAAAAGCATTGTCAAAGTGAGGAAAATCTTCTTAATTGTATTTTCTTTGATTAGTGTTGTAGTACATTCTGCCACGTATAAAGTATGTACTTCTTGCAAGTATAAAAGCATAAAATCCGCATATAATTTGTGCTTGAATGGTGATACAATTGTTATAAAAAAAGGTGAATATAAAATAGCTCCATGGATCATAGATAAATCCATTTTTGTTCTTGGAGAACTTGGATCCCATCTTATATCGGAAAGTGGTGATGCAATTATTAAAGTAACTGCTGATGACGTTACGGTTAATGGGCTCATTTTCTCTGGTGTAGTGACCAACTATCTTAAGGAGAATGCTGCAATTCGTATAAAAGAGGGCCGTCGGTTTACAATAAGCAATAACAAAATTAACGATTGTTTTTTTGCCATTTATCTTGAAAAAGGAAAAAATGGTACTGTCAGAAATAATATAATTGATGGTGATGCTAGTACAGAAGCGGAATCAGGAAATGGAATACATGCATGGTATTGTAATAATATTATAATTGAAAATAATGAAGTGATGCATCATAGAGATGGTATCTACTTAGAATTTGTCGACAACAGTGAAGTCAACAAAAACCACAGCCATCACAATACTAGATATGGATTACACTATATGTTTAGCAATGATGATACCTATACAGAAAATATTATTGAGCGGAATGGTGTAGGTGTAGCAGTAATGTTTTCTAGGAGGATTACAATGAAGCACAATACGTTTGCACACAATTGGGGTCATGCTGCATATGGCCTATTACTGAAGGAGATTTATGACGCCGACATTACGGATAATCATTTCACAGAAAACACTGTTGGCATATTTGTAGAAGGATCAAATAGAATTAACTATCTTCGTAACGAGTTTAGACGTAATGGTTGGGCTATTAAATTTTCTGGAGGTTGCGATGCGAATGTGATTAAACATAACAACTTTCTATACAATTCAATAGATCTTGTAGTGTCCAGTAAGTTAAGCAATAATACTTTTGACGATAACTATTGGAGTGAATATACAGGCTATGACCTTGATAAAGATGGCGTTGGTGACATTCCACATTACCCTGTTAAGCTGTATTCTTATATCCATCAGCAAGTGCCAGAATCTGTAGTCTTGATGCGAAGTTTGTTTGTAGAAATAATCAATTACGCTGAGAAAGTAAGCCCTGTTTTCACACCTAAAGACGTTATGGACAAATTACCAAAAATGAAAAAATTATGATCACTATTACGAAGCTCAACAAGTCGTACAAAAAGAACCATGTACTTCGAGATATTGATTTGTCTTTACCTCAATCTGGCATTGTAGCCTTGCTAGGTCCAAACGGATCAGGTAAAACAACACTACTCAAATGTTTTTTAGGAATGGTGATGGCTGATAGTGGTCAAATAGAGTTTGATGGCAAATCAGTGATTGGGCAATATGCATATAGGTCAAAGGTCAGTTATCTTTCCCAAATTGCAAGATTCCCTGAAAACCTTACTGCTCGAGAATTGATATCATTAATGAAGGAGATTAAAGCTGGGGAAACTAGAGAACATACATTTATAAAGATCTTTAATTTAGAGAAGGAACTCGATAAAAAAATGGGGAGCTTATCGGGTGGCACAAGGCAGAAAGTCAATATTACTTTAGCTTTAATGCATGATGATCCTCTGATCATTTTAGATGAGCCAAGTACAGGTCTTGATCCACTTTCTCTACAAGAATTGAAAAAATTTGTTCTTGCCGAAAAAGATAAAGGAAAGTTAATACTTATAACAACGCATATTCTCAGTCTTGCAGAAGATTTAGCGGATGATATTCTTTTTCTTCTTGAAGGGGACATATACTTTAATGGGAGTCTTCATGATTTGTTAAAAGATCAAAACGAAGATAATTTAGAAAGAGCCATTGCTCAGATACTACGAACTACTAAAGAGTACGCCAATGCTTAAGATATTAAAGTATAGTTTCTATGAAATGATTCGTAGTAGATGGGTTTTTATATACACAGGGTTTTATTTGTTAGCTACAATCTCGTTATTATTGCTTAGCAATGACCTTTCAAAGGTGTTGATAAGTATGACGAATATCACTCTCATTTTAACGCCCCTCATTGGAATACTGTTTGGAACAATCTACTATTACAATTCAAAAGAATTTATTCAATTGTTGATGGCACAGGCACTTTCTAGGTGGTCCATTTTTTCTGGTATGTATGCAGGAATGGTCATTGCTTTATGTATGAGTGTATTGTTAGGCATAGGACTTCCATTTGTGTTTTATGGCATTTTTGGTTCCCCTGATTTACACATTTTTTTACTGCTAATTACGATGGGTTGTGTGCTTTCCATAATTTTTTCATTGATTGCATTTCTTATTGCAATGAAGTATGATGATAAGGTGAAAGGGCTTAGTATTTCTATTTTCGTTTGGCTGTTTTTTGCAATAGTTTACGATGGTATCTTTTTACTCTTGCTATTAGGATTAAAAGACTATCCACTTGATAAATTAACTATTTCAATGTTGGTGTTAAACCCAATAGACCTTAGCCGAATTCTTATACTGATGAAGCTAGATATGTCAGCCATGATGGGATATACAGGAGCAGTATTGAGTAAGTTTTTAGGAAGAGGCACAGGAATGCTAGTAGTGTCAATATCGCTGATGATTTGGATGGCACTGCCGTTGTGGAGATTGTATAAAATAGGATTGAAAAAGGATTTTTAAGAATAATACATACATCTTGAATTAAAATTTAATCTCAGGTATTTACCTCACAAACTTTCAGTAGAATTAAATAACTATTTCATATATAAAAAATTTTAATTTGAAATAGATTAAACAACAAAAGCCCTTACGATATCCGAAAGGGCTTTTGTTTTAAATTTTCATATAAGACTATTTACTAATCCTCAGACTCTTCTACAGCACTTTCTTTTGCAGGAATCACTACTTGTCCTTTGTAATACAAGGCACCTTCGTGTTCATAAGCTCTGTGATATAAATGAGGTTCTCCTGTAGTTTTACATACAGCTATCTGAGGAACTCCTATCTTATAGTGTGTTCTTCTTTTTCTTTTTCTTTGAACGGATACTCTACTCTTAGGATGCGCCATAACAGCAAATATTTTATTTTGTTATTAATATTATTCTATTTCAAATCCAGATCTTTAAGATTTCCCCATATATTTGGGGTATCATCTTTATCCTCTGGTTCTTTACTTTTCAATTTTTCAATTACTGCAGGATCACAATCATCTTCGTCATCATGCATATTGGTAAGAGGCAATGCTAAACAAATAAACTCATATATTATATGAGCAAAGTTAATGATCGAAGTATCTTCTTTGATAAACATTACTTCGTCATCATCAAATGAATCTTCTCCATACTTTATTAGCAGCTTAACATCGCTTTCGATATTAATGGTAACTGGTTGCAAGCATCTATCACAATCAACAGTCACACTGCCATCAATAAAAAAAAGAGCTTCTCCCATATCTGGCCTTTTATCTAACTCAAGCCTTACTTCAAAAATTCCCGAAGTAATTAAGGTTTTTTCGAACTGCTCAAAAAACAAATCATCAGCTTCGAAAAAAAACTCGTGAGGGCCGGGAGTTAATCCCATGTATGGTACTGAAAAATGCTCTAAGACATTCATCTTAATAAGAACTTTTTTTAATTGGACTGCAAAGATACAATAGTTTTACTCACTGACAAAACATTATTTAAAAAATATAAACCAAACTTTAAGGTTTCAAAAAATTCTTTATATATTTGCAGCACCAAAACAATTTGGTCTCGTGGCCGAGTGGCTTAGGCAATGGTCTGCAAAACCATGTACAGCGGTTCGAATCCGCTCGAGACCTCTCAAAAAAGCTCAAGATGTATTATCTTGGGCTTTTTTTTTTAAATTAATTATTTCGCAGTTATTATGGAATTAACACTAACCTCTTCCTCAGGTCCATTAGAATATATAGGGACTAACTCTAAAGGGCAATCAATTAATCTTTCTGGCAATGGCAATGCAATTGGTCCTATGGAATCAGTGCTCTTAGCCGGTGCAGGGTGTAGTGCAATTGATGTAGAGCTTCTTCTTCAAAAAATGAGACAACCTCTTGATAAAATAGAAGTAAAAGTAAAAGGAAAAAGAGCAGAAGACCAAATACCTAAAGTATTTACAGATATCCACCTCCATTACAAGCTATACGGAAACATTAAACCTGCAAAAGCGGAATCAGCAGTAGAAAAAAGTGTAAAAAAATATTGTTCTGTTTTATTAATGTTAGAAGCTACTGTTAATATTACTTTTTCTCATGAAATTGTAAGCTAAGCATATATTTTATTATGATTACATACCGACAAATACAACACTCAGATAATCAAGGCTTAGCAAAAATTATTAGGTCTAGTTTAATAGAATTTACAGATAAATTGGAGGGTACAGTTTACATGGATCCAACAACAGATGATCTTTTTACGTTATTTCAAAAAGAGAAAAGCATCTATTTTGTAGCAGAACAGGAAGGAAACATCCTAGGGGGTGGAGGATTATATCCTGGTGAAGGAATGGGAATACATACCATAGAATTAGTTAAAATGTATTTAACAGCTGAGGCAAGGGGGAAAGGCATTGGGTATAAGCTATTGGATATGTCGGTTAATAAAGCTAGAGAATTTGGGTTTAAAAACGTATATCTTGAAACTCTGCCTGAATTGAAACCTGCTTTGCATTTGTATGAAAAGTATGGTTTTGAATATATAGATCACCCTATTGGTAATACAGGGCATGGAGGCTGTGATGTGTGGATGATTCTAAATTTATAAAAAACACTTAATGCGAACAATAAGACTTGGCGGTGTACCAGAGCATTTTAATTTACCTATTCACCTTGCGATTGAAAAAGGAAAATTTATAGAGAAAGGGATAAATTTAGAATGGACCACTTTTGATGGAGGCACTGGTCAAATGACCAAAGCTTTGAGAAAAGAATCAGTAGATGTATGTATATTGCTTACAGAAGGGATTGTCAAGGACATTCTAGCTGGTAATCCATCAAAGATATTAAGCATTTATGTTAATACTCCATTGATCTGGGGTATTCACACAGGAGCCAATAACACCTTAAGGTCATATGATGAAATCTTTGATAAAAAGTATGGAATTTCAAGATTTGGATCAGGCTCGCATTTGATGTCAATTGTTGATGCAAAATCAAAAAAACAGTCAATAGATGACCAACAATTTAGTATCATTAAGAATTTAGATGGAGCCCTGGTCTCATTACAAAAGTTAGAAACAGATGTTTTCTACTGGGAAAAATACACCACAAAACCTTATGTAGACAGCGGGCAGCTAAGAAGGATAGGTGAATTTGTAACGCCTTGGCCATGTTTTGTCATTGCAGCTACAGATTCTATTTTACAGGCGGACTCAAAAACGATTATTAGAATGTTGAGAGTTATTCACGAGGAGTGTGACTTATTTATGCAGCAACATGACAGTATTG
Source organism: Saprospiraceae bacterium (assembly GCA_037968395.1). Taxonomy (GTDB): domain Bacteria; phylum Bacteroidota; class Bacteroidia; order Chitinophagales; family Saprospiraceae; genus JADKBO01. The sequence continues at coordinate 41,905 of JBBKVK010000125.1, forward strand.
ATCTTGTAAAAGATAGATATAATTTAAAATATGAAGATGCTGCTCGATGGTTTCATAGTACAGAATGGTCGATTCATGGCTGGGTAAGTAATAAAATGATTAGAAGTGTCTTGTACAACTTGAAAGAAGCTAACATTATTGAAGATGACATCAACGTCCCTAAATTGATTTGGGAAAGAGAATGATATTTTTGATTTAGAAAGTATAAAAGATCTAATTTATCAATTCACGTAAAGAGAAATGGGTGCTTTTAAACTAAACTTTATTTATTGCATAGTTTCCCGAATGATTACATGGATATGTAATAATAACAAAACCTTAAATGCTGAAACAGTCTATTTTTGCTCGTAATCGTATCAAAATCTGAGTATAATAAGTTAGGAATTATTTATCTAACCCAAGCAAAGCATTATGTCCATCTAGAATCTTTAGATCATAGTTTTAGCTAATTTTATCTTAAATATTTGTCTTAGTACTGCTTTTAAACCTCCACATTTTTAATATATCTGTTTATAATTAGTTATTTTTAAATGAATTAAGTTATTGCTAACTTTATTTAAGAGGTAGATTTTACCTAAAATCAAGACTTTACGAGCTTTTTTAGGTTCAATCAAAACCAAAACCGAATAATTCTCGTTTCTTTACGTATGCGATTAGTTAAAATCATATTTAGTATGTTTTTGTTTGGAGGCAATATCTTGTCTGGTCAAGCGGATTTATCATCTGAAGACGATCTTCTAAAGGGGGTAATTTATAGAAAGGAGATAGCATTTGATGCAAGGTTGCACACCAATGGAATGGCATTTGCAATAAACTTTGGAGACATCATCACTTATAGAAGAAGCAAATATTATCATATAGAATTGGGTTACATTAAAGATCCTAGAGAGCAAAAACAAACACGAAATGTTGGTTTTCTGTTTAATACTTCAAGTAACGCTTTCAAACTAGGTAAGCAGAACACTTTATTTACGTTGAGGGGAGGTGTAGGAAGAAAAATTTTTATTTCGGATAAAGCAAAAAGAAAGGGAATAGCAATTGGATATTCATATGAATTTGGACCAACTATTGCTATTTTAAAACCATACTATTTAGATTTGCAATACCAAGTAGAAGAAGATGGCCAGACAAAAATAGAATTGAGAAGCGAAAAGTACTCAGTAGAAAATGCAGAGAAATTTTTGACTTTTAATCAAATATATGGGTCTTCTGGTTTTTCTAAAGGATTAAAGGAATTAAGTTTTATACCTGGTGGACAAGCAAAGATTGGGTTGTTTTTTAGCCTTGGAGCTTTTGATGAATATATTAAATCGGTTGAACTAGGGCTTATGGCAGATGCATATATTAGAAAGATTCCAATTATGGTAGAGACAGATAATGTTTCGAATAAACCTTATTTTATAAACCTTTACATACATTTGCAGTTAGGAAAGCGTAAGAATTAAGTTCGTCTCTTAAATCACTTCATTAGCTTATTTTTTAGATTATTTAGTAATCATAAATAGATTAGAATTGTTAGAACTTCCAGTAATATCAAAAGAATTAGTAGTAGAAAAGCCAGCCAGAGCCAAAAAACCAGATTGGTTAAGAGTAAAGTTACCAATTGGTGAAGACTATAAGAGAGTAAGGTCATTGGTCGATGAATACAAATTAAATACAATTTGTCAGAGTGGCAATTGTCCAAACATGGGTGAATGTTGGGGAGCGGGTACTGCCACATTTATGATTTTAGGTAATGTTTGTACCCGAAGTTGTAGTTTTTGTGCTGTAAAAACAGGGAAGCCGCCAGAATACGATGAAGATGAGCCAAGAAGAGTTGCAGAAGCAATAAGACTAATGGAGGTAAAGCATGCTGTTATAACAAGCGTCAATCGAGATGAACTTAAAGACAGAGGGGCATTTATATGGTATGAAACAGTTAGATTGACAAAGGAAGAGTCTCCAAATACAACTATAGAAACATTAATCCCTGACGTAAAAGCAAACTGGGAAGCTTTAGAAACAATGATAAAAGGTGGTCAAGAAGTGGTCAGTCACAATATGGAAACCGTAGAGGCTCTTTATAGAAAAGTCAGACCACAAGCGAAGTATGCAAGAAGCCTTGAGCAAATTAAAAGAACTAAAGAATACGGTAAGCGGACTAAGTCAGGCTTTATGGTAGGCTTAGGGGAAACAGAAGATCAAGTGTCAAAGATATTAGATGACCTTGTCGAACATGGCTGTGATGTGGTAACGATTGGTCAATATTTACAGCCTACAAAAATGCACCTAGAAGTGGCAAGTTTTGTGCATCCAGATATTTTTGCTAAATATCGAGAAATGGGTCAATCAAAAGGATTTGATTTTGTTGAGAGCGGACCCTTAGTCAGGTCATCTTACCATGCAGAAAGACATTTATAATCAAAAAACAGATTCTTGTAAATGAAATTATACCCCTTTAAAGCTACATTACCTAATTTAGATTTGATTCCATCTCCCGATGCTTTCTTTTCGTCAATTAAAAATGATTACCATGATAACAAGTTGTCTGGTTTTTTCAAACCAAAGGGAAGTTTGTGCATATTCATCCAAAAAATTACCACAAACTATGGACAACATTATGGTATCATCGCAAACAATGCACTCCATGATCTTGAAAATGGTAAAATCCTAAAACACGAAAAAACATTAAATGCCAAAGAACAGTCCATGCTTAGTTTTTTACTACATGCTAAAGCCATGGTCAAACCAATATTGTTAGCCTATCCTGAAGTTGAAGATATAACAGAATTCATTCAAAAATATGTAAAAGAAAATCCGATAGAGATAACCGTTAATTTTGAAGACGGTACCAAACATGATTATTGGACCATTTCTAAAAGCAAACAAATCCAAAAAGTACAAAGCCTGTTTGAAAAGAACGTTTCGAAATGTTACATAGCTGATGGACACCATAGATGCGCCACTATGATCAAATTGATGGATAATGAGTACTTAGCTAAGGAAGGCATAGTTATTGATCAAATACTCTCTGCCTATTACTCCTTTGACAATCTAAAGATCTTAGACTATAATAGGATAGTAGATTTACAAGGGGAGATCAGCCCTCTAAAACTCATGGCAAAGTTGTCAAAATATTGTGATATTAAGCCTCTCTCATCTAAAGCTAAACCAACAGAAGTGTACCGATTTCATCTATTCTTAGAAGAGGAGTGGTATGAACTGACATGGCATGACAAAGTCATTAAGAAACATGCTGATGAAAAACTTTTATTAGATTCATCGCTTGTTAACTACTACATTTTTGGTAAAATACTAAAGATAAAAGATGTACGAACAGACCCTAGGATTACATATTCTGAAGGTGTTCTACCTTTAAAAAAGGTAATTAAAGCGCTTAAAAAAGACAAAGATAAAATTGGAATATTCCTACCTCCAATGAGTATCGAAGATATAAAAGTAGCCGCTGAGCATGATATCTCACTACCCCCAAAATCTACATGGTTTGAACCTAGAATAAAGAGCGGGCTGGTAATTAGTGAGTTTTAACTAGACATTAATAAAAAGGCAGCATTATATTTGTTTTATACATCATACTTTTAACTCTTATAGGCTTTATCTATATGGTTTTTGAATTTTTCTTATTTTTGTTCTAATAATCTTATAGAATGTTAGGGTATAAAATAATATTACCGTAATACTTATATAGAAGTGAATTAACAATATATTTTTAAATCATTTCATTGCAAGCCATTAGCTTCATATCAAAAATTTGTTGAAAATGAAAACTACTATTACAATTTTTGTTTTACTTCTTCTTTGCCAAATGGGGTGGAGTCAAGAATATCCTGATCGACACAATACGACGCTTGAAAACTCTTGGCTTTCGTGTCAACAGACCCAAAGCCCAAACCCTTTAAGAGGAGTTTCTCATTGGATTATGTATGATTTAGCGACTACATATTCATTACACAGATCAACATTTTGGAATGTAAATGCATTTGAGCATTCTGATGAAGGTACGAATGATTTACAAATAGATTATTCTTTGGACGGTGTTATTTGGAAAAACTTTGGAAGATATTCTTTAACTAAAGCGGACGAAATAAGCACTTATCAAGGAGAACTTGGGCCTGATTTTAATGGTCTTGTTGCTAAGTTTATATTAATAACTTCCTTGACTAATTATGGAGGTACCTGTCATGGCTTATCTGAATTTAAGGTAGAGTCAACGCCTGTCACAATATCAGACGTTTCGGATTTAGAATTAGATATTGATATTGTAGCTAGCCCCAATCCTTTTAACACAATTAGTACTATTAGAATCTCAGATCTTCCTGAAGGTGGAGAATTATATTATAAACTACTAGATATGACGGGTAAAGTATTGCAACAAAACAGTATTCAAAGTAATACTTTTACAATAGACGGCACTAGGCTATTGTCTGGTATTTACAATCTAACGGTGGTACACCCAAATGGTACTAAGACTATCCAGATTAACAACATAAACTAAGGGAAAGATGAAACAAGGTATATTTTTTACGATATTAAGTTTGACTTTTTGTTTTAGCAATGTTGAAGGTCAATTATACAAAGATTACATAGGAGCCGGTCACAGTCAGGGCATTATTGTTATGACTAGTGATAATATGATGGGTTCTGAGGGAGTCAAGACTCTTGATGGGTCAGGAATGGATAATCCAATGATGGAGGCATCAAGGTTTCTAGCACAAGCAACATTAGGATATAGACCTACTGATATAGAGGCTGTAAAAAACTTAGGTTTTGAGGCATGGATAGATGATCAGTTTTTAGAGCCTACTACATTGTTACTTCCAGAAATGAATTCTATTTGGTATGATTTAAAAGTTGCCTATGCTAATGCAGGCATAGACACTTCAGATGTATTTGGACCATACGCTTTGCACTACAACTATGCTCTTTGGACAGTAAACATGTCAAATGAAGATTTATTGAGGCATCGAATTACCGAGGCATTGACTGAGGTATTAGTCGTTTCTATGAATAGTGATTTGAGAGACTGGGGAGAAGCACTATGTGACTACTATGATATGCTTTCTGAAAATGCTTTTGGAAACTATCATGATATATTAAGCGAAGTATCCAAGTCGGTGCAAATGGGCTATTACTTAAGTCACCTTAACAACCCAAAGACAGATACGACCAACAATATAAGGCCTGACGAAAACTATGCCAGAGAGATCATGCAACTATTTAGCATTGGACTTTATGAGCTAAATCAAGATGGTACACCAAAGAGAGATGCCAATGGTAACCAAATTCCGACATATGACAACCTTGACATAAAGGAGATGGCAAAGGTATTTACTGGATTAGGAGCTGGTGCAATATTGGATCCCAATAATTGGCCATACGTACCTATATTTGGATTAGGGACATGGGCAATCGATAAGACAGTGCCAATGCAAATTTTTAATTCAGAACACGAACCTGGACCAAAAGTCATTTTAAAAGATATTACTATTAATATACCCAATGATGGAATGGCTGAGGTAGATTCTGCAATTAGTTATTTATTCCATCATAATAATGTAGGACCATTCCTTTCTTACCGGTTGATTCAACGGTTAGTAAAAAGTAATCCTACTCCAGCTTATGTAAGTAGGGTTGCTGCTGCATTTAATGACAATGGGTCAGGAGTAAGAGGAGATATGAAAGCTGTAATCAAAGCTATTTTACTTGATTCAGAAGCAAGGAGTGGTGTAATGATGAGAGATATCACTTCGGGACAATTAAGAGCCCCCTTTCTAAGAACTATGCAGTTTATGCGAAGCCAAACAATAAATACTACCTCAGGATATTTATTAAACAATGGATATACTGAAATAGAATCTACCCAACATTGGCCTTTGGCTGCCCCCTCTGTCTTTAATTTTTACCTTCCAAATTTTGTACCTAAAGGAGGATTTGAACAGGAGGGATTAGTTGGACCAGAATTTAAGATACACAATACATCCACCTCGATAAATTATGTCAATAGAGCACATGCTTGGACATATTGGGACGCACCTTGGTGGGATTATGAAGACAACCTTATCTGGCCAGATACCACATCTATCAATACAGACTACTTGTATTCTTTAACCGATGATCCTGAAAAAATGATTAACGTTTTAGACTTGTACTTAACTCATGGTCAGCTCTCTGAAATAACAAGAGAAAATATGAGGACAGCTATGGATCAGTTATATTGGACCTGGAATGAAGAATGGAGGTGGCATCGTACCCGAATGCTATTATACTTGTTTTTGATATCACCTGATTACGTTACCTTAAAATAAAACAGAAATGAAAAGCAAAATAAATTATGTATCTAGAAGTAGAAGAAACTTTGTTAGAAACACAGGATGTGCTGCATTGGGTGGTACTACTTTTCTTTCTACACTTCTTAATTTAAAATCATTAGGAGCAAGCTCTATATTTAATTCAGCAGTGGCAGGTGGGGAATACAAAGCTTTGGTTTGTTTGTTGTTTTCTGGAGGTAATGACTCATATAATATGCTGATACCAACAGACCCCAACGAATATGCAGACTATGCAGCTTCTAGGAGCAACCTTGCAATCCCTGCTGTTGATATTATTGATATCAATGCCAATAATACAGGATCAAGAACTTTTGGGCTTCACCCTTCTTTACCGAAAACAGCTGCATTATTTAATAGTGGCAAGATGTCATTTGTTTCTAATGTAGGTAGTTTGATACAACCTACTACCAAGTCAGAGTTTTATAATGGAACTGTACCTGTACCTCTAGGCCTTTATTCTCATGCTGATCAAATCATGCATTGGCAAACGGGAATACCGCATGATAGAGTAGCTACAGGCTGGGGAGGTAAAATGGCAGATATGTTGCAAGCTTGCAATACCAATACTAATATATCTATGTGTCTATCAATGTCTGGTACCAATGTCTGGCAAACGGGCAATACCACAACTGAATTTGCTATGCATCCAACACAAGGTGCTGTTAGTATTTATGGAGATAATGATGACTGGTTAGCTAATACTGTTCGAAAGGAAGCACTTGATAATATACTAGATGCTAATTATTCTGACCTTTTTATGAATGGTTACAAAAATATTATAAAAACATCAAGAATTGGCGGGCAACAGTTGCAAGCCGCAATCGAGATGGCTCCAGTATTTAATGAACCATTTGTTGGAGATAATTTGTCTCAAAGTCTAAATATGGTGGCAAATGCTATTAGTGCTCAATCCACTCTAGGCATGAATAGACAGATATTTTTTATCGAATATGGTGGATGGGATATGCATGATACATTAATTAATCAACAATCGGGTAAACTGTCAGAAGTTGATAATGCACTACATTCATTTAATGCTGCAATGGAGCAATTAGGAATATCTGATAATGTCACTACCTTTGGAATATCTGAGTTTGGCCGTACTTTGTCCTCTAATGGAGATGGATCTGATCATGGTTGGGGAGGAAATGTATTTGCAATGGGTGGAGCAGTGAATGGATCAAGTATCTTTGGTGACTTTCCTTTACTGGATTTAGGAAATGATATCGAAGTCGGTGGTGGAGTGTTTATACCTACTACTTCTGCTGATGAGTATTTTGCAGAGATTGCTATGTGGTTTGGGGTTCCTGATTCTGATTTGACTACTTTATTTCCTAATCTAGGAAATTTCTACTCTGTTGGTTCTGGTAACCCTATTGGGTTCTTGACTCTTTAACTTTGTTAAGTTATGGGCGATTTTAGTATTTAGAACAAATATTTGGTCAAGATCTTGATAGTTTTGTCATTTTTATTAAAAATTTAACTCAGAGTTAAGAATTTAATATTTATATTAGCACTTTATACCAATTGCAATTCAAATACTATGTTGTAATGTTGACATTTTAAATTTAACATTATAGCTTTACGGTTAGGAGTTATATTTTAAACCTGTATAGCTTTTAAGCATTGTATCTAGTATAGAATGTGTGGGTATCAATATTAAAAATTCCAATATGAATTATAGAATTAAGAATGCAACAGTTATCGGATCAGGTGTAATGGGATCTGGAATTGCATGTCACTTGGCAAATATAGGTCTCAATGTATTATTACTTGACATTCTACCAAGAGACGAAAAAGAAAAAAACAGAAATGCTGTAGCAGATATCGCTCTTAAAACAGCTATAAAATCAAGACCTGCACCATTGTATGATACGGCCTTTGCTAGTAGAATCACGACAGGAAATATCACAGACAATCTTGATAAAATTGCTGATAGTGACTGGATCATTGAGGTAATCGTAGAAAGAGCGGATATCAAAATTGGGCTTTACGAGCAAGTAGAAAAACATAGAAAGCCAGGAACCTTAATAACTTCTAACACATCAGGTATACCAATTGGTGTTTTAGCAGAAGGTCGTTCGGAAGATTTCAAAAAACATTTTTGTGGGACACATTTCTTTAATCCAGCCAGATATATGGCTTTATTAGAAATCATCCCTCACACTTCCACTAGCCAAGATGTAATTGACTTCTTCATGCATTATGGTGACATCTGGTTGGGTAAGAAAACTGTACTTTGTAAAGACACACCAGCTTTTATAGCTAATAGAATAGGTTTCTTCTCAGGAAATAAAATCACAGAATTAACAGAGAAGTACGATCTTAACATTGTAGAAGTAGATAAATTAACAGGAGCGGCGATAGATTGGCCAAGCACTGGAAGTTATAGATTACTTGACCTTGTTGGGCTAGATACCAGTGTGAAAGTAACAAAAGGCGTATTAGCTTCATGCCCTAATGACGAATATGTCAAGCAAATCAAAGACAAACCGACTCATAAGGCCACTGAATTTTTATTAGAAAACAACTTTCTAGGAAATAAATCAGGGCAAGGGTTTTATAAAAAGACAAATGAAAAAGATGCAAATGGACGATCAGTGATTCATGCATTAGACCTTAATACATTAGAATATAAAGCAACTGAAAAACCGATCCTTCCGAGTTTAGGGATTGCCAAAAAGATAGAAATGTTGGACAAGAGATTGGCAGCATTATTTGCTTCAGAGGACAAAGGAGGACAATTCTTAAAAGAATATTTTGCGGGGCTTTTTGCCTATGCTGCAAACAGAATTCCAGAGATAACAGATGCCATTTACAGCATTGATGATGCTATGAGGGCGGGTTATGCATGGGGGCAAGGACCATTCCAATATTGGGATTTAATTGGCCTAGATCAAGGAATTGAAATGATGAAAGCTTACGGACATACTGTTCCTTCATGGGTCACTAAAATGAAAGAATCAGGAGTAACTAGCTTTTATAAATCAGAAAGAGGGAATAAACATTATTACGACCTCCATTCATCTGAATACAAGGTAATACCAGGAACAATAGGGATTATTCACCTTGACAATTATAGACAAAACACTCCTGTGCTTAAAAATGCAGAGTGTACTGTACATGATTTAGGCGACGGTGTAATGAACCTTGAGTTTACTAGTAAAGCAAATGCTATCGGCGAAGGAATAGGAGAAGGGTTGATGCAAGCGATAGAAAAAGCAGAAGATGGAAACTGGAAAGGACTGGTGATTGGCAACAATGCTAAGAACTTTACGGTAGGAGCTAATTTGATGGCAGTTGGAATGTTTGCCATGCAAAAGGAGTTTGAGACTCTAGAAAAAATGGTAAATGGTTTTCAACAAGTAAACATGAGGTTAAGAACATCCAAAGTACCAGTTGTGACAGCGACACAAGGCTATGTATTTGGTGGTGGATGTGAAATATTGATGCATACTGATGCTGCTGTTTGTGCAGCTGAGTCATACATTGGTCTAGTAGAAGTAGGAGTAGGATTGATTCCTGGAGGTGGAGGTACCAAAGAGTTTGCATTGAGAGCTTCCGAGTCGTTTTTTGAAGGAGATACACAGATGCCTACGTTGATTGATAAGTTAAAAAACATCGCAACGGCAGCAGTAGGAACTTCTGCCTATGAAGCATACAACCTGGGATACTTACAACAAGATAGAGACGTAGTACAAGTAAATACGGAACGGGTATTACAATCTGCAAAAGAAAAAGTTATTCAGCTATCAAAAAATTATACACCACCCAGTGAAAAAATGGTGACAGTATTAGGAAGAGGAGGTTTAGCAACTTTGTACACGGCGATCAACGAATATCATTTGGGAAAATTTATGAGTGATTATGATGTTGAAATTTCTAGAAAAGTAGCTTATGTTCTTTGCGGAGGAGATCTTACTTCTCAACAACAAGTAAGTGAACAATATCTTTTGGATATAGAGAGAGAAGCTTTTTTAGAGTTACTTGGTAATCAAAAGACGCTAGACAGAATACAATACATGTTAATGAATAACAAACCTTTAAGAAACTAGATATTATATAGAGTCGAGACTTGGAGTTTTAATCCAACAATCATATTTATCTAAATAGTTAAAAAATATAAAATGGAAGCATATATAGTAGCAGGGTATAGATCAGCAGTAGGAAAGGCAGGAAGAGGAAGTTTTAGAAATTATAGATCAGATGATTTAGCTGTAGATGTCATAAAATATCTATTTGCTGATAATCCTAATATTGATCCAAAGTTGGTAGATGATGTTATTGTCGGTTGTGCAAACCCAGAAGGAGAGCAAGGTCTGCAGATCGGTAGAAATATCTCAAGTAGAGCTTTGGGCAAGAGTGTCGCAGGTATGACGGTCAATAGATACTGTGCTTCTGGTTTGGAAACTATCTCAATTGCAACTGCTAAAATTAAGGCAGGAATGGGCCATTGTTATGTAGCTGGAGGAACGGAGAGCATGAGTTTGATCCCGATGGTAGGATACAAGATGGCCCCCTCGTATCAAGCAGCAATGGAAAACCTAAACTACCACGTAAGCATGGGTGCGACTGCCGAAGCAGTCGCTAAAAAATATAATGTTACAAGAGAAGAAGCAGATGCATTTTCTGTAAAATCTCATGAGAAAGCTGCTGCTGCTATCAGTAGCGGAAGGTTTAAAGACCAAATAGTCCCAGTTACCGTCAATGAAGTCAATGTAGTAGACGGTAAAAGAGTAACATCCTCCATGATAGTTGATACGGACGAAGGAGTACGACCAGATACAAGTATGGAGGGATTAGGTAGATTAAGAGCCGTTTTCAAAAATGGTGGAGTTGTGACCGCTGGAAATTCATCTCAAACGTCTGATGGGGCAGCATTTGTCATTGTCATGAGTGAGCAAATGGTAAAGCAACTAAACCTTACTCCGATAGCGAGACTAGTTTCTTGTTCTGTAGGTGGAGTGGATCCATTATACATGGGCATGGGTCCATGTGTTGCTATCCCAAAGGCATTGAGCCAAGCGGGACTAAAGCTAAGTGACATTGATCTTATAGAATTAAATGAGGCATTTGCAACACAAGCTATCGCCGTTATCAAAGAAGCAGGTCTTAATCCTGATATAGTAAATGTCAATGGTGGTGCCATTGCATTAGGTCATCCGCTCGGTTGTACAGGAGCAAAACTAACTATTCAAATCATGGATGAACTTAAAAAGAGAGGCGGAAAATACGGTATGGTTACCGCTTGTGTTGGCGGCGGACAAGGGATTGCTGGTATTATTGAGCGGTTGTAATAATAAAGTTTTCCCTATTTCTTCCTAAAATCTATCAGTGCAGTATGTACAGATAATATGTTGTTGTCTTGTTGCGTCCAAATAGGTCTTATGCTGCCATTGTAGGCACTGATGTCATTATAATCTCCAAAAAACACAATGTCTTTATTCTCAAAAGACTTTTTGTTGATTTTGATGTTTGTAAATGAAAGCCCTCCATCTGTAGAATAGGCTAGATATACATCTGTACGATTGTCATTAAAGTTTCTTCTATCATAAAATACAGTGTAGATGTGGCCTGTAATAGGATCAACATCCATCCAAGTTAAAAACTGATGAGATTTTCCAATATCGTTATTTACTTTAAGAGGTTCTGACCATGAATCGCCACCATCTTTTGAGCAAATAATCCAAATATCTGTATCATCTTCTCCATTTTTTTGATCGGACCAATTGATATAGATATTTCCTCGATGCGGACCATTACTATGATCAACATCAATGATAGGCATCCCATTGCACCTGCCCATTCCTGGTATATCATATGTCCATCCTCCAGGTTGAGAAGTGACAACTATATCATTTTCTAACCAAGTTTTACCTTTGTCCAACGATCTGTCAAAAAAGATTCTATCGTTGTACGACCATGTCAAGTAATATTCTCCATTAACCCCAACTGCTGGTGTACATCCTTCGGTGGTGTCATCATCATCGATGCAATCTCCTTCTTCTTGCGAAATCACAGTTGGAGGTGTCCAAGTAATACCAGAGTCTATACTTTTAGAAAAAAGAATTCGCGATTTGTCATTTGGTTCTTTACTGCCGTACGCATCAAATTCAGTCCATGACATCAAGATGCTGTTGTCAATCGGGTCTACAGCAAGCCAATGTTTGTCATGATCTGTTAAGGTGTCACCAGGAGGGAAACTCCCATCTGTCCATGTTTTGCCATTGTCACTTGATTTTTGGACAACAATTCTATCTAAAAAAGAAGGACTAGAGTAAGCTCTGCCATCTGGATTGGATAGGTGTGCATAATAGGCATTGCCAAGGTTGTCAAATCTTATTACTGGATCACCAAATACACCGAAAGAAGACTTTAGTTTGTCCTTAGACCAAGTCGCTCCGCCATCTTTAGAAACATACACATTGTTTAAGACCGACCCAGCGACGATTACATTTTGATCTTTTGGTGAGATACAGATTGTTGGTTCACAAGGGCCTGTACCACTTCCAGCAGCATGGATTCTTATGTCTATAATTTCATTATTATCGATCAGCCAGATAGCTGTCTTAGGAGTACACTGAGTTAAAAATAAGACAATGAGTAGTAAAATCAGATGTTTTAAAAAGGTCATAGTCAAAAATTATTATCCTCCATATTTTTTAATTGCTTCTCTAATTTTTTCTCTTCTATTTTCTGGACTTGGGTGTGTAGATTGAAACTCTGGTACACGATTGCTTCCAGAGGATGCTTCCAAGATATCCATGACACCTAGCAAGTCTTCTGGATTATAACCAGCATCCAGCATTATTTTTACACCTAGATCATCAGATTCTAGTTCTTGATCTCTTCCATATTCCATACTTTTGTAGGATGCCACCGTATTTGCGATTTGTGCCATTGACTGACTTCCACCTGATCCAATCATCACACTTTGCAGTAATCCTTGGATAAAGCCTTGGCTCGCCATTCGTTCTGCACCGTGTCTTTCTATTACATGACCGATTTCATGACCTAATACACCGGCAAGTTGATCTTCTGTTTGCAACTTACTAAACAATGCTGCGGTAATAAACACTTGACCACCTGGCAAAGCAAATGCATTAATGGTCTGTTCATCTCTCAAAAGATGAAAATTATATTGATACCCACTTGCAACGGCCATAGGAGTTCTCATAAGTTTTTGACCAACTTGAGCTACATATTCTCTAGCTCGTTGATCAGGATGCAGGCCGCCATGTTGTTGTGCCATTTGAGGAGCTGATTGTATACCTATACCAGTTTCCTCTTCTATGGTCCATTGCACTCTTTGTTCTTCTCCTGTCACAGGATTGGTTTGAGTATTGGTAAAAAACTTGAATGCTTGATAGCCTGCCATAGCTAATCCAATAAACAGCATAAGCTTGAATCTTGAAGTTCCCGAGCCTCTTCCTTGTCGGCTGTATGGATCACCTGTTCCCCCGTAATATCTTCCGTTTGCCATTGTTTCTTTATTTGGAGTTTTTAAATAAATTCTGAAATAATACCAACAACTGTAAAAGCCATTGCGACATTAATAGAATAATCAATGTCTGGTATTTTCTTAACAAAGTAGCAATATATTAATACAGGAATACTTGCTACAGCTACAATTGCAAGTACACTAAGTATAGCAAATCCAGCAACTTGTAAATAGCCAACTCCATTGATTGCACCGTTACCGCCTTGCAATATAAAATACGCCATTGTAGCCAACATGAATACAATCATTGCATAGCTGCTTTTATCCATTCTAAAATCCATTAGATCTATTTTTTGTTTTATTATTTGTAATTTATTTTTTCATTTTTAAAAAACAGCATAAAAATGACAAATACACCTAGGGCAAATATAGCAGGAAACTGCCAGATTTGCGTCCAATTATGACTGTTTTCGCCAATTAAGTTATTGCTTGTAATTCTACCGGCAATATAAAACCCAATCAGCATTCCCACTCCATAAGTAGCCAAAGTGATCAAACCCTGTGCTGCACTTTTTGTATCATCTGAGGCTTTTGCATTGGTGTATATCTGCCCTGAAACAAAAAAGAAATCATAACAAATACCATGCAATGCAATCCCTAGTATAATCATAAACGCTGTTTCTCCGGAATCACCATATGCAAATAAAGCATACCGAAGTACCCATGCCAACATTCCAATTAATATGGTTGTTTTAAACCCAAACCGTTTAAAAAATATAGGAAGCAATAACATAAAACCGACTTCAGAGATTTGACCTAAAGTCATTTTGCCTGTAGGGTTAGTGATGTTTATTTCTGTTAAAAATTGATTGGCATGTTGGTAATAAAAAGCCAATGGAATGCATATTAAAATAGAGGCTATAAAAAACATCAAGAAATTTCTATCCTTTAATAAGCTCAAGGCATCAAGACCCAATATACTCGAAATAGATGTCTTCTCAGAATTAGCCGGTTTCGGCGGTGTTTTTGGAAGCGTAAAACTATACACTCCTAATATTAAAGATGCAATAGATGTCATCAAAAAAGTCTTACTCAATAACCCAGAACTGATCCCTTCTGTCGAATCCCATTGAAATAAATAACTGATAGCAAGACCCGCCACTATCCAACCAATTGTACCCCAAACTCTAATAACCGAAAACTCCTTTTCTGGGTCTTTCATTTGATTGAATGCCACCGAATTTACAAGAGCTAATGTGGGCATGTAAGCAATCATATAACCCAACACATATGGGTAAAAAGCGGAAAAGTCTGTAGCTTGAGAAAGCAAATACATTAATACAGCACCAACAAGATGTAACACACCTAATATTTTTTCTGCATTAAAATACCTATCCGCAATAAGACCTATGATGAAAGGTGCAATGATGGCTCCCCAAGATTGAGTACCATATGCCATTCCTAATTCAGAGCCAGTTGCCCCTAATGTTGAAGCTAAATAAGTGCCCATAGTGACAAACCAACCTCCCCAGATAAAAAACTCTAGGAACATCATGATGGACAGCTGAATTTTATTTCGATTTGGCATTTTGTAGTTTTATTTGAGTAAAAGTAAATTTTTTAATTGATTCTTTTAATCTAGGCTATAAAAATTAAAATTTAATCTATCATTCATTATAGTATAAAGATTGGAGAGATTGGAATTCGCAGATAATCCTCTAACCTCACCAGTTCTTCTGTTTTATAGGGGACTTGTTGGCCTTAGATATAGAATGTTTGTTACGGTACGCTGTACCTCTAAAATCCATACATAATGTATTAATCCATAGATATTATGGTGCTCTGCACCTAATTATTGGAGATTAAAAAAATTTGACTGTTGATGGGTTTTGATGAGCTAAAGTGCTTTACGACTCAATAGCTATTTTAAACGATTAAACAAGGAGGTCGCAGATCCTGTAGACATAGGCGAAGCCGCTAAACAAAGAAATTCATTTTCACACTGAATCTCAAAAGCTCAACAATTTGATAGCTTTTCTAAACTCATAGAAAGCAATTGGTATAGCATAAAACTTTCGTGATTATTAACATACCTTTGCCAGTCTATGATACAAGGAAAAAATAAGGCTTTATTACAGTTGCATTTTGCTGTGTTATTATTTGGGTTTACAGCAATCCTAGGTGATGTCATCAATATGTCTGCACTGATGATTGTGTGGTGGAGGGTGTTGATTACTATGGCTAGCCTCTTGTTATTATTAAACTTTGGCAAAGAACTTTTAAAGTTAAGTAAAAAGCAAATACAGGTTTTTTTAGGCATCGGAGTAATTATTGGATTACATTGGTTGACCTTTTATGGAGCAGTTAAATTATCCAATGCTTCCATCACCTTAATTTGTATGGCGACCACATCATTATTCACATCATTTATCGAACCTTTATTTTTTAAAAGACAAATAAATAAGTTAGAAATACTTTTAGGAGCTGCTATGGTTCCATGTATGGCTTTAGTGGTTAATGGTATCAGCGATGATTATTACTTAGGGGTTATAGTTGGATTAGCCTCTGCATTTCTGGCAGCATTATTTAGTGTTTTTAATAAAAAGTATGTTTCAGAAGTCAGTATATTGTCGATGACTTTTGTAGAAATGGTAGGTGTTTTTATCTTTTTATCAATAATAATCCCATTTGTTTTGAGTGGAAATAGCGAATTTGTGTTGATGCCACCTTCAGGCTTAGACTGGTTTTATATTGGTGTTTTGGCGATATTATGTACTACTGTTGCATGGGTAATATCACTATATGCATTAAGGGAGCTAACTGTTTTTGAAGCAAATCTAGTAGTGAATTTGGAGCCAGTTTATGGGATTGTATTAGCAGCTTTTATCTTGAAAGAGTATGAACAGTTAAATACTTCATTTTACATTGGAGCATTCTTGATCATTGTCATAGTGCTTTGCTATCCGTTCATTAGAAAGAGACAGAATAAAAGAAATTTGATAAAGAACTAATTTAATATCACATTGTTAAATCAGCTCATAAAACTAACAAATGGAATACCAGTTACTCAATAAATATATTGACAACAACAAGTCAAAAGTAGATGAATTACTCGACCAGTTGCATAGAGAAACACAGCTAAAGACTTTAGCACCGCAGATGTCTTCAGGGCCAACACAAGGCAGGCTGTTAGAGTTAATCTCAAAGTTAGTTCAGCCTCAAACTATATTAGAAATAGGGACTTACACAGGGTACGCCACCATATGCTTAGCTAAAGGACTAACACCAAATGGTAAAATATACACGATTGACATCAATGAAGAAGTTGGTCAAATAGCAAAAAAATATTTTGACCAATGTTTAAACGAGCCACAGATTATCCAGATATTTGGAGACGCCATGATTTTAATTCCTTCCATAGAGGAGATGTTTGATATTGCATTTATTGATGCTGATAAGGAAAGGTATCTTGATTATTACGAATTGATTTTACCAAAAATGAAATCAGGAGGAATAATATTAGCAGATAATATATTGTGGTATGGTAAAGTTTGGGAGGTAAATCCAGATAGAAGAACACAGTTACTTCACAAGTTTAATCAAGTAGTAGCCAATGACCCAAGAGTGGAAAACATAATTATTCCACTAAGAGACGGTATCAATGTGATTAGAAAAAAGTGATCTTCTCCGTTTTGTTTACTATTTGTGGGGAGTGAATTTTCTTGTTAATTTACAACACAAGTTTAATACTTTTACGTTTGAATTGTAATCAGCAACATAAACCCTATGAAATTTTTAAAAAAAACCATTTACATAATGCTCTGTTTTGTTTTCATGGTAAACAAGACAGAGGGTCAAGAACTATATCCATACAAATACAAAAATGAAGTATCAATAGATGCAACGGCTGTAATTGGAAATCTATTAAGTCTTAATTCTGAAAGAGCTAAGAGTCCATATGGATTTGGATACAGACATCATTTTAATAAATATTCTTTAAGGGTAAGAGGTAATACCTTACTCGACAACCGAACGATTTTAGAGTTTGATGGTAATAGATTTAACGAAAGAAAAATCGCTGAACAAGAACACTCTTTAAGCTTAGCTTTTGAAAAAGGTATTGATGTTGCTAAAAATTTTAGGCTCTTATATGGTGCTGATATACTTTTTGGATATACTTTTGTCAATACACAAGTTGAGAATGTATTTGAAAGAATTAATCAAGACATAACCATGGGGTTTGGACCAGCACTCAGGTTAGAATATCGAATCAGTGATAGGTTTTTATTAACGACCGAAAGCACTTTGTATGGTAAAATGATCATATCAGATGATAGGTTCAAGCTTGGATTTGATCCAGAACAAGTGGCTACTAGCACAAGTTACAATGTGTTGTTGGCACTACCGACTTCCCTTACTTTTTCTATAGGATTTTAAAACCAATGATGATGAAAAAAATTAAAATCTATTGGTCCTTAATAATGATTTTTCTATCATTTTCATTATTTTCTCAAGATCTCAATACAGAAGAAAAACCGTTAAATTTTTGGTCTAATCACAAAGAAATTGGATTTAACTTTAGTCCACTTATATCAACGCTAATTCCATTCAACCTAGGGGAGACAAATGCAGGGTTTACTTCATTTTCATTTAAAAGATATAGGAAGAAGTTTGCTCTTAGGATTAATGCTGGATTAAAATTAGATGATATTAATGAAGATGGAGATAATTTTGTCTTATTAACCCTTGGCTTTGAAAAGAGAAGAATGATTACTAATAAAATATCTCTGGTAACAGGGATGGATTTTGGATTATTTGGGCTTATCGATGAAGAGCCATTTTTTAATATTTCGACATTCTATGGGTTTGAATACAACTTTAATGATAAGTTCTTTATAGCGACAGAAGGCAATTTTCAATTCTTAGTTGGAGAAGGCATTAATGTAAATGTAAATCCACCAATTGCAGTGTTTTTTTATGT
>JBBKVK010000126.1:0-2833 GCA_037968395.1 Saprospiraceae bacterium
TATAGTATATCAGATCTTATAGGAAAAATTATAACCTCCAATAGTAGACTTACTAAAAGCATAAATGTAAGTAGCTTAGAATCAGGTATCTATATTATGAGCTTGACAAATGGAAAAGAGATTGTAACAAAGAGGATTATTAAGATCTAACTATTGAAATTCTGTTTTACTAATAAAAAAGGTCTTCATGCTTTGGGTGTGGGGACCTTTTTTTTATTGTCTGATTAATAGGGCTCCGAACCGGGTACTTAGGATTAGCTAGCTGAATACACTATATAAATGATCTCAATCCATTAATTAATACAACGTCAAAAATTATTGAGTCTGTATTAACAATTTCATCTTCTTCAAATATATAAACAATACTCCCATCATTCTCAGCACAAATATACTCACCTTTATATTGTGCCCCTACTACTTTTCGTACCCAGTCTATTTGCCCTATTCCAAGTTTATCACAGAGGTAAAAAATATATTTTTTTTCATAACCCTTTGTACTTTTATAAAAACATTTTTGAGGTTGCATAGCCCTTACATTAAACAAAACTGGAGCTAATCCTGCTAATATATCTTTAACTCCTGAATTAATTTCTTTATATTTTTCAAATCGAGGGTCACTTAAATCGAAAATTAAGTTACCAAGGTCCCATCTAAAATTTATTTCTTCATTATTATATTTAGCAACTAAGAAATAATCTGTTTCTCCCGAAATTTCATTGAATACAAGACTTTCACTATTAATTTTGATCAATTCATTCAAAAGTTTATTATATATATTTGAATTCAAAATTTTTATCTCAGTGGACCAATGAAAGCCACTTGAATCTTTTAATAATGCAAATGAGTTTAAAAAACAATAGCTATCATCGCTTGATGGTAAAATATTTATAAAAACACACTTATCACCATGATAAGAATCAAGAGAATAAAATATTCCCTCATTATATGAATCTATAGATGGTAATTTCAAGTCTATATAATCTTCACTCCTTTTTGTCAATATTTGACTAATATTTTTTGCTGTAGATCTATTGTCTATAGAATTATGAGGCTCCTGACAAGAAATGATAATCAATATGTATAAACACAGAATTTGTTTCATGTTAATTCTTATTAAAAAATTAATTACTTGATGCTAAGAATTTATATATTAAGTAAAGTGATTCATGATTTAATTTATCATAATCATTAAAATCTGATCCACAAGATGCTTCTACAGGCTGAACAAATTTATAGGAACTCCCAAAAGGCCGTTCGCCTCGACAAAGCAAATTAGCATTCCAATCCATATGGCCACCATCAATTTTTTCAATTGTATGTGTTTTAGCTAACTTTGGAACTTCTAAATAGTTCTCAGGTTGCATATATCTAGAACCTCTAATTGTTAATGCATGAGCTATTTCATGTGCAAAAGTGTGACCTGGCCCGCAAGGGTCAAGATTTGAATGTGGTTCAAAATTAACCCAACACCCATAACCCGCATTAGATATATCTTTATCTAATATTAAACCATCAGCTGGAAAAAACGCTACTCTTCCATGAGTATATGATAAATAGGAAATAAAATTCATAAATAAATTTATTTTATCCAATATTACAGTTTCTTTCGAATTTGTATTTTCAACTTTATTAAATTTAAATTGACCATTGAAATTATTGTAATCCCAAATCTCTTCCATTCTTCCTCTTGCCGCTTCAATATTAGAATTTGTACAAAGATCATTAATGTTTTCCATTTTTTTGGGGTGATTTTCATGTTTTGAAGCGTTATAATAAAATAAATCGATTTGATCACAATAATCTTTATTGTAATTTAACTTAATAAAAATTCTTTTTTCTTTATTATAATTTAGTGCCACGACCTCTTCATAATAAGTTCCACTTAACCTCAATGCAACATCTTCAAAATAACATTCTACATTCTGGGTAGATTGTATATCATCAAAATATTTGATATTAACTATTCCATTTGGCTCATATTTCTTGATAAATGCTTCAAGTATATCAGTCAAGTTATATGTTTCTATCCCATTTATATATGATATTTTAAAATTAGAATTAATTGTGGAATAAACAGTATCCTTAATTTCTATTTTATAATCATTCCACCCAGTAAGTAGCTTTAATATTCTACTAAAATCAAAATAACCATCCTGTTCCAATTGAGCTGCAACTTCATCCATATCATATTTACACCAACTGCATGAAGGTGTAGGATTTCTATTTGTAGTGCAACAATTCAAATTATTAAAAATTTTACTGCCAATTTCGGTAATCGATTTTTTTAAACTCAAAAACATATCTTTTGCCTCAATATTACTGTATTTACTATTTAATGCAGACATTACAATTTCAATATATTCTCTTGTAAAACAACTATTTATAGAAAATATTTGGGATGGTAATTTTATATCGTATCTAAGTCTTGATTTCCCAAGTTCATTCACTTCACGGCCAATCAAAAGATAATAATTGCTTAACGAAGTAACCTGTTGTTTTGTTTTATCCCAAAACAGTTCCGTATTTTCTGCCATAGATGAATTGTGTAAGTAATATCCTACATGAAAAACTTTGAACTTACTTGAAATGGAAGTGTCATTTAAAGATTCTAACAGGCTAATAGCAGCCACCTCCAAACTATCCACCTCTGCACTCGTATATTCATACCCCGTAGCATTACTCAACTGCACAAATGCCTGCCCACTCACTAAAGAAAGGGCACAAAACCAAAGTGTAATTATTAAGAATAAATTTTTCATATCTATAAGTTTATATTTATAAAAGGATGTCTCCTTTTGCAATTTAATTTAAGTTTTTGTCTATCATTTAATAT
>JBBKVK010000127.1:0-50322 GCA_037968395.1 Saprospiraceae bacterium
CCAAATTACAAATTACTGTTATTTTACATTTGTTAAATATAAACTATTTATTTTTTTTCAATCAATTTTATTACAAACTATGCACTTAAGATTTACTAAACCATTTATTTTTATATGCCTTTCTTTTTTAAGTTTTTCTGCTTTTAGTCAATATGTTGGATTAGATCAGCAATTTAAAAATTACAAGATTGTAAATATTAATACTGAATCTATTTTATCTGAGATTCAAAATTCAAGAAGCGAAGTAATAAGTATATCTTTATTAGATTATGACTTACAACTTTTCACTTCAAATATCATCAGTAATAATTACAAACTAAAAGTTCAAAATGCAAATGGACAAAGCTTTTTAGAGACAAAAAGAGCTATACCAATGCAAGGGAGCACTTCAACAGGTGGCAGGGTTAGTTTGACATTTAATGATGATTTTGTACATGGTTTTATTATTGATAAAAAAGAAACTTACTTCATAGAGCCATTAAGTAATTTTGAAAATGGAAAAGCAAAAAACTTATTTGTTTTCTACAATATTGAAGATGTAATTGAAGGTGCTCCAAAAATGTGTGGCGTAACTAAAATGCATGAAAGAGAAAGAGAGCTGACCAGAACAGTTCATGCTTCCCAAAGATTGACAGGACAATGTTTTGAAGTTGAATGGGCAATAGCTAATGATTACCTTATGCTTCAATCATATGGAAATGTAGCAGCTGTAGAAAATCATGCAATTGGAGTGGCAAATGATGTGCAAACTAATTATGATGATGAGTTTGCAGATGAAATTCAGTTTATTATTACCGAGCAATTTGTTTCAATGTGTGCTAGTTGTGACCCTTGGACGAGCAGTACTGATGCTGGTACTCTTCTAAGTAGTTTTACAAGTTGGGGACCAAGTGGGTTTTCATTTGTTCATGATGTTGGCTCACTTTGGACAGATAGAAATTTTAATGGTGGTACTATAGGTATCGCTTGGCTGGGTGGAATTTGTAACAACTTTAGATACAATTGTCTACAGGATTGGTCTAATAATGCCAATCTTAAAAGAGTAATGGTAGCACATGAAATAGGCCACAATTTTGATGCAACACATGATGGTAGCGGCTCGCCTTTTATAATGGCGCCTGCAGTTAATAATACTACTAGTTGGAGTGCGAACTCAATATCTGAAATTCAGAGCTTTTATGGTTCTATAGGATGTTTATCTAGCTGCTCGACTTCGTCAGCCCCTACTGCAGATTTTGATTTTACTTATATAGATCAATGTGTGCCAGGAATTGTTGATTTCATCGACAACTCTTTAGGTACAGTTACCGCTTGGAGTTGGAGTTTTCCTGGAGGGTCCCCTGCTACATCAACTCAACAAAACCCGAGTATTACATATCCATTATCAGGATTATACGATGTGACGCTAACCGCCTTTAATGGGGGTTTAAGCAATACTATAAGCATGTCACAAATTATTGAGATACTTGATTATCCAATTTCAGAATTTGATTTCATTGTAAACGGTAGTGAAGTAGAGTTTATTAATTTATCACAACATGCCACATCCTATATTTGGGATTTTGGTGATGGAAATACAAGTTCAGAAACAAATCCGATTCATACTTATATCGATGATGCAAATTACTTTGTAAGTCTAATAGCTATAAATAGTTGTGGAACACAATTCTTTAATTTTGAAGTTGTCATAGCAACTCCTCCAATTCCAGATTTTTCTGCCACTCCTACTGTTGGATGTAATCCTTTAATTGTAAATTATACAAACGAATCTTCAAGTAATGTGATAACATTGTTTTGGGAATTTGAAGGAGGATCTCCTGCCACTAGCACGGTCCAAAATCCAATTGTTTTATACTCTGATGCTGGCACTTTTGCAACTAAGCTGACAGTTACAAACCCTCAAGGAATAGTTGAAAAAGAAATACCTGGATTGATTACAGTTCATCAGACTCCTTCAGCTAACTTCACCTCATCTAGTTCTGGTACAGTAGTCAATTTTACGAATACCTCCATTGGTGGTGATTCATTTATGTGGGATTTTGGTGATGGAAATGGTGCCTCAGTAGCTAACCCAACTCATACATATGCAGCAAGTGGTACTTACATCGTCACTTTAGAAGCTGTATCTAATAATTGTCCAAATAGTACTATTGTCAAAGATGTTATTATATCTTTGGAACCACAAGCTATTTTCTCTGTTGCAGGAGATACTGATGGATGCACAAATTTTGATGTGCAGTTTCAAGATGGATCAACCAATAATCCTACTAGTTGGGCATGGACATTTGAAGGCGGCACACCTGCTACATCTGCAGCCCAAAACCCAATGATATCATATACGACTGTAGGCAGTTTTGATGTGACACTTATAGCAACAAATAGTCTTGGTTCAGACACTGTCACCTTGACCGATTTTATTAATGTAAATACTATTCCAACCACTGATTTTACCTTCACTAAAACTCAAACAACAGTTTCATTCGTTAATGGGTCATTAAATGCTATTTCATACTTATGGAATTTCGGTGATGGAAATACAAGTACTTTGGAATCTCCCATTCACGATTACAGTGTGGAAGGTACATGGACAGCAATACTAACTTCAACAAATGAATGTGGTCCTTTTAGTAAGTCACATTCATTTAGCACAGTTTTAAGCCCTATTGCAGGTTTTAATTACAACAATGCTCCTATTTGCGGAGGTGAGTCAATTTCTTTCATGGATAATTCACAAAATACAGTTTCTTCGAGATTATGGACTTTTGAGGGAGGAACTCCAGCGACTTCTACAGAGATCAATCCAACTGTTGTCTATAGTGCTGCTGGTACATTTGATGTTACATTAGTGGTCACCAATAGTGAAGGTAATGATCAACTAGTCATCACAGATGCCGTAACTGTCTTAAGTCAGCCAACTGCATCAATTACGTCTTCACAAACGGGAAATATAATTACTTATGAATATACTGGCAACCCAATTGATAATATAACTTGGCTACTACCAGACGGCACAACTTCAATTGCAAACCCAGTTAACTATACTGTAAATGAAAATGGAATATATACTGCATCAATTACTGTAAGTAACCAGTGCGGAGTAGTAAATAATACTGCATCAGAAACGATTAATGTATACCCTGAAGCAATGTTTACAATATCTGAAACTAATGGTTGTTCTGATTTCATTACAAACTTTACAGCTAATTCTGTAATTGGTGCATCATACAATTGGACTTTTGAGGGAGGTACGCCTGCCACCTCCACAGACCAAAACCCAACAGTAACCTATTCTCAAAGAGGATCCTTTGATGTTACATTAACAGTAACAAATTCATTTGGCTCAGATATGATGACTTTGAATGATGTTATAAATGTGGAAGTTGAACCTACATCTGTATTTACTGCCAACTACGATGGTATTGTACTTACCACGATTAATACGAGCCAGTTTGCAACAAGCTATCTATGGGATTTTGGTAATGGGAAAACAAGTACATTACAAAACCCTACTCATCAATATCAAAATAATGGTACATATACCGTAACTTTAACAACGACGAATATCTGTGGCTCGACGACTTCATCCAGTGTTGTTGAGGTTTTAATCCTCGTACCTTCCATCAATTTTATTACATCTGTAACAGAAGGTTGTGCACCACTTGAAGTCCTATTTACTGACATGTCTGGCAATGACCCAACATCATTTTTATGGACTTTTGAAGGTGGAACTCCAGCTACCTCTACAGATCAAAACCCAATAGTTATCTATAATTTAGCTGGTTCATTTGATGTTACTGTGATGATGACTAATGCAGCAGGAAATTCTGAATTAACTGAAACGGATTTAATTATTGTTAAAGAAGGTCCTACAAGTGATTTTGGATTTAATGTATCTGCTGGAGATGTAGCATTCGAAAACATGAGTAGTACAAATTCAGAAACCTACTCTTGGGATTTTGGTGATGGTAATACAAGCATCATAGAATCTCCGTCTCATTCCTATGCGGCAAGTGGTGACTTCATTGTAAACTTAACGACAACTAATGAATGTGGAACAAATACTGTAACAAAAACAGTGAGTATAATAATTTCGTCAATTGATAATGTAGATTTTATTAATACTCTTAACATTGCACCAAACCCTTTTAACAATAATCTATTAATAAATGCAGAATTTAATAAATCTACATCAGGTCATATAATTGTTTTAGATCAAGTGGGCAGGGTAATATTAACATCAATATTTGAAAATAAATATAATCTAAAAACATCGTTAGAATTATCTTCTTATCCTGCAGGGTTATATCTTGTGAAGATTCAATCCGATGGTCAGTTTTTAACTAGAAAGGTTATTAAAAACTAGCATAGAAAAACAATCATAAAAAAAAGGGTAGTCGAAATTTCGACTACCCTTTTTTTTATGATTGTTTCACCAAATGTAAGGCGATTTCAATTATATTACCTTTACATCTGTGGCAACAGGTCCCTTGGGTCCTTTACCTACTTCAAAGGTAACTTTATCATTTTCTTTAATGGAATCAACAAGGCTATCAACGTGAACAAAATAACTTTCTCTTGAGTCAAGTTCTTCTATAAATCCATACCCTTTCTCTGTATTAAAAAATTTAACTTTTCCAGTTTTGGTGAATTTAGACTCATCAACTTCGCCTTTTTTAGGGATGCTAACCTCAATGTCCTCTAACTTGAATTTCTCTTTTAATGCTGGATCAGGTGGAGTTTCTGTCATATTACCATCGATATCAACATACATGAAAACTATACCTTGCTTTTCTTCGCCTTTTTTAGCTTCCCTTTTATCTTCTTTATCTCTTTTTCTTTTTTGCTTTTTCTTTGCTCTTTCCTTTTTATTATAACTGTCTGCCATAAATGATTTTGATGAATAAAATATTCTGATTAAATAATGTTGCAAATGAATCCTCTAAATCTAGCTGAGAGCGACTTGGTATTTCATTTATAATAAATGTTACCCGATCAGTTTAAAAATATTTTCACCTACCTAATAAGCCAACGAAGAAAAACGAAAATACGTTCACTTGAGGTTGCAATTAATTAAAAATATGTTAAAGTCTCCATTTTCATACAATTAAAACGCCCCCCATAATTAAGTATTAACCAATCAAAGGGGCTATATAATCATTTTCTTAGTTGAATTTTATAGAACAATTTTTCACCACAAAAAATAATAAAGGTCTGCATTACTACACATTGACCAAACTGATTACCGACTGAGCCATAATCAATAAAACATTAATAATGTATAACAAAATATAAAGCAATATAAAACCACACTTAGTAATATCCTAAACTAAATCTTGGTACCAATAAATTTTTACCTTCAAATTAATTGAGAGTCAATCTAATAGGGCACAATGAAGCCATAGAATAAAAAATTAGGAATAAAAATTTGCGATAGTAAATTGTAAAGTTATATATTTGCATCGCTTTTAAGAAAGCATAACGAAAAATTTGAAATATTTTGCGAAAGTAGCTCAGCTGGTAGAGCACGACCTTGCCAAGGTCGGGGTCGCGGGTTCGAATCCCGTCTTTCGCTCAACACCACCCTCTTATATGAGGGAACAATTTTGTGTTTTGCCCGGGTGGTGGAACTGGTAGACACGCAGGACTTAAAATCCTGTGGCCGTTGAGGCCGTGTGGGTTCGATTCCCACTCCGGGTACAAATCACAAAATAGGTCATTAATCCGCAAGTTTATTCATGTTCAATTCTAAGTTGAAAATCCACAACTGTACTGCCCTTTTCATGTTTTTATTTTTATACCTTATCTAAGGTGGTCATTAGTTTATCCATCATTATTTCTGTAATATCTAAGTGAAATACAAACCTAATGGTTGTCGGGCCAAATGCTGTTGCTTTTACGCCTAATGATTCTAGTTTTTGAAGTATAAAATCACTAGTGAATGGTTCTTGCAGGTCAAAAATTACAATATTAGTTTTTACAGGTTTGACTTCTTTGACATAAGGAAGGGATTCTAAAAGCAATCCTACTTGTTTGGCTCTGCTATTGTCTATTTTTAGTCTTTCTATATTGTTATTTAGTGCAAAAATACCAGCAGCTGCAAGATATCCTACTTGACGCATTCCTCCACCCATGACTTTTCTAAATCTCCTTGCTAACACAATATCAGTCTTTTTGCCAATTAATAACGACCCGATTGGTGCACCTAACCCTTTTGATAAACAAATTGAGATAGAATCAAAGTGATTTCCAACATCTTTGGTTTTCTCACCCGTTTCTACTAAAACATTAAAAAGTCTAGCTCCATCTAGATGTAACTTAAGGTTTAGTTTTTTACAAACCTTGGAAATTGGTTCAATTTCATTCAAAGTATAATAACTACCACCACCTTTATTACAGCTATTCTCTAAGACAACCAACTTAGAAGTGGGTAACCAATCATATACAGGCTTGACTGCAGACTCGATTTGATCTGCAGTTATTTTGCCATTTTGACCTACAATTAAGTTGACTGCAACTCCACTGTTAAAAGCGTAACCTCCTGTCTCATATTGATATACATGTGAATAGTGATCACAAATGAGTTCATCTAATGGCTGTGTATGTACCTTGATTGCAATTTGGTTGGTCATAGTACCTGATGGACAAAATATTGCCGCCTCTTTGCCAAACATTTTAGCGGCCATCTCTTCTAATTTATTAACTGTTGGGTCTGATTGAAAAACATCATCGCCCACACTGGCATTATACATAGCATCCAACATTGGTTTCGTTGGTCTGGTAATCGTATCACTCATTAAATTAATCATACTGAAAATTGGTTTTAATTCTGTGTAAATATATTATAATAATCAATTTCTAATCCAAAGAAAATATAAAGCTGATTACCTAAAAATACCTTCGCATCAAATTATAATAGTCCACTACCCTATCATCTGTCTTAATATCTTTAAATTTTATAGGTGATTTTAAATAAATACCATCTAATGTCCTACATCTTGATAATGCTACATAAGTCTGTCCAAATTCGAATGCTCCCCATCCTAAATCAATTATCACTTTATCGAATGTCTTTCCTTGACTTTTATGTATAGTAATTGCCCAAGCCAATTTTAGTGGTAATTGATTAAAAGTTCCAATCACTTCAGTTGTGATCTTGTTTTCATCATTTTTCTGATATTTAAGCATTTCCCACTCCTGTTTTTCAACATTGATTGTTTTTGCTTGTCCAAACTGATCTTCAATCCTCACTAACACCTCATTGTGATCTGTAATTTGGACAACTTCGCCGATTGTCCCATTGACAAACTGTTTTTGAAGATCGTTCTTAACAAACATAACTTGTGCACCTTCCTTTAATATCAACTGCTCTTCAGTCGGGAATACTTCCCTTTTAAATATTCCTTCTACTTTTGCTTGAAATATTTTAGGAATAGAGTGTAATTCCTTAAGGTTTTTTAGATTTATAGCATTAGCCGTCGCATTAATACTGCACAATGTAATGTAAAAAGATAAATCGTCAGGAAGCCTTTGATATCGGCTATTTAATAGATTCATGTCTTCTGCTTCAATTTCACTAAGTCTAATTTTGTCTAACAAATCAATGAAATGTCGCTCTTCTTGCCTATACACTTTTGTTAATTCGATCAACCTGATATTGAAGCCGTCTTCAAAAGACTTTGCTGAAAAAAAGTAGGGTGTCTCGAATTCTGTTTGAAATATTTGCTTTTCGAAAGAAGATGAAACAACAGGTGGAAGTTGAAAAAGGTCACCGAAAAAAATTACTTGAACTCCTCCAAAAAACTCATCATTATCTCTATTAACCCTTAAAAAGATATCTATACTGTCTAACACATCAGCTCTAACCATTGACACTTCGTCAATTATCAAACAATCAAGATTTTTATACAACCTATGATCTCTACCTTTTCTAATTTCAGAAACATCAAACATCCTTGGAGGTAATTTAAAAAAAGAATGTATGGTTTGACCTCTGACATTTAGTGCAGCGACTCCAGTAGGTGCTACTACTGCAGTCCTTTTTTTAGTGGTATTTCGTATCAATTGTAGCAAAGTTGATTTTCCCGTACCTGCTCGACCTGTGACAAACAAATTGTCTGTTGTGTTCTCTATCTCATTTAATATACTAGAAAACTCAGCAGGTAATGTTATGGGAGTTTTGTCTAACAAGTTTCATTAAATTTTGAAATAATTGCTTCAACTTTGGTTTTATCTTCTGGCGTATTTACATTTACTAGTCTATAGGATTCACCTTTTAAATCAATCATTTTGATATTAGAATTTATAAGAACTTTACGAGGGCATGAGTAGCCTAAGGCTAAAAACTCTAAAAGTACACTATAAGCTTGAGGCTCCCATATAGTGATCAATGGCTCTGGAAAATCAGTTTCTGGATTATAAAAACAGGTAGCAATTTTAGAAGTATCTCGCTCATCAATAAGCTTAGAAAATAATGACTTATCTACCATTGGCACATCGCAGGGACATGTAATGATAGCACTGTTAGGGTACTTTTTCATGATAGATAAAATTCCACCAAAAGGGCCAAGACCTACAAACTCATCAATCACACTATCAATGCCTATGTAAGATTGACTATCCTCAGTAGCGCTAATTACAGATGGTATACCTAATTCAAAAAAAATAGATTTCACATACTCGTATTGAGGCATATTATGATATTCTAATAGTGCTTTGTCTTGCCCCATTCGGGTACTTTTGCCTCCAGTGAGTATGCATCCAAGTAAACTAGGCTTGCGACCAGATACAAACTCAGTAATAAATTTACAAATTGAAGTAATATTACTTTTGGGAATAATTGGCACATTGATTAGTTTATCCATGCCTTTAAGGTAATCGTATAACTCGGTAACATCATCCGTAATAATTAAAACTACATTTGTAAGTC
The DNA here is from genome assembly GCA_037968395.1 of Saprospiraceae bacterium. Taxonomy (GTDB): domain Bacteria; phylum Bacteroidota; class Bacteroidia; order Chitinophagales; family Saprospiraceae; genus JADKBO01. Next base: position 8,927 of record JBBKVK010000127.1, read on the forward strand.
GATCTAATTTCCTACTAAGACTTTCTTTCTTTTTAGAATTTAGTATAACGATTTGAGCTTCTCCATTAAAATGATTGGCATTTATTAACACCCCTGAATAATTTAATAAAAAAGGCCTCTTATTAAAATGATTCTCCTTAATGTTGTATTGATGGTATTTAATTTTATCAATGTACCCTTGCCTAATGTCTATCTCACCTGAATTATGGTCTGCATCAATGACAGCAAGCTCTATCGAAGGTATATTTATTACAATGTCATTAAATAATTCGGCTATAACATCACAAGGAGCTCCGATAAAAGCGAGTTCGTTTCGATGAAATAGTCCACCAATTGGCTTGGTCAATTTTGTATGTTTAAGATGTTGCATGGTAATCTCTTTTTCCACCTGTTTTTGAAATTAATTTTGTTTGTAAGATCTCTATTTCATGTGAAAACCCTTTGCACATATCATAAATAGTCAATGCAGCTACTGATACTGCTGTTAGAGCTTCCATTTCTACCCCAGTCTTTCCTTCTGTAATTGCAGTAGCTGTTATTTCTACAAGTCTCTCTTTATTAATAGTAATCTTTACCTCACACTTATTCAAGGGAATTGGGTGACAAAGAGGGATCAATTCACTAGTCTTTTTAGAAGCCATAATCCCAGCTAAAATCGCTGTGTAAAAAATAGGCCCTTTTGACAAATTAATTTCATCTTTTTCAAATTTGTCTAATATTTCAGTAGGCAACTTTACCAAACTAACAGCTGTAGCTGATCTTTTAGTTATGGCTTTATCACTTATATCTACAATGGTAGGATTTCCTTTAGACGTAAGATGCGAAAATTTTTTATCCATAAGATGTTAGAATTTGAAGCAAAGATATAAGATATAAAATGAAACTTATAAATGCTGTAAGTATAAGGAATAATAAAAATAGTACCTTTGGATGGCAAATCATTACTTTATGGATTATAGCATTAAAGATATCAACATTTATCCGATAAAAGGTTTATCAGGGATATCACTTTCTAGTGCTATATGTGAAGAGAAAGGTCTGCAGTATGATCGAAGGTATCTAATTATTGATTCAGAAGGCAAGTTTCTATCCCAAAGAGAATTACCTAAAATGACACTTTTCAAAGTAGATATGATTAATGATCATCTTACAATAAAGTCCAGTAACTCAAAACTAGAATTGCAATATGGGCTACATTCTAATCAAAAAATAAAATCTCAAATATGGTCTCACGAGGTGGAGGCATATGCTGTTTCAATAGAAGCTGATCAATGGTTTTCTACCCATTTAGGAAAGGATTGCAGATTGGTGTATATGAGTAATGAAGTCGAAAGAAAAAAGTCTCTCATGAAAAGTCCAAACACAACTGATTTAAGTTTTGCGGATGGTTACCCATATTTAATGATTGGGACAGCAAGTTTGGATCTATTAAATTCTAAATTAGAAGATCCAATTGAAATGGAAAGGTTTAGAGCCAATATCATTATTAACACTTTCAATCCGCATGAAGAAGACGAATGGGATCATTTCAGCATAGGGAATTCTAAATTTAGGGTAATAAAACCATGTGTTAGGTGTCAAGTTATTTCCATAGATCAACAATCAGGTGACTCGACTAAAGAACCAACTAAAACTTTAGCAACCTACAGGAAAAATAAAAACAGTATACTTTTTGGTGTTAATACTATCTGCCGGACTCCTGGGGATAGCATAAATATCGGAGATAAAATAATATTCTAATGCAAAAAATAGAACATATTGGCATTGCCGTCAAGGACATTGAACAGTCAGAAAAGCTCTACGAAAAATTGCTTGGTACGCCATCTTACAAGAGAGAAACCGTAGAAAGTGAAGGGGTCGTCACATCCTTTTTTAGAAATGGTCCAAACAAATTTGAACTTTTAGCCTCGCTTACAGAAGATGGAGTTATTGCAAAGTTTATTGCAAAAAAAGGGGAAGGAATCCACCACATAGCTATAGCTGTTGTTGATATCAAAGCAGAAATGGCAAGGCTCAAAAATGAAGGGTTTATATTACTTAATGAAGAACCAAAAAAAGGAGCAGACAATAAGTTAATTTGCTTTGTGCATCCAAAATCAACAAATGGTATATTATTAGAATTGTGCCAAGAAATCGAAAGCTAGGTACATGAGTGAAACCCTAATTATCATTATTTCAGTGGTGGGCGGATTTGCGGCTGGTGTAATTAACACATTAGCGGGTAATGGAAGTGTGATAACTTTAGGTATCTTAACAGAGATTGTCGGTCTGCCAGCAAACATCGCAAATGGCACAAATAGAATTGGTGTATTGTTGCAAGGCTTAGCCTCTTATGCTGGATTACGAAGGAATGTTGACACTAGCCTAAAAGATAATAAAGTATTACTCTCAATTATATTCGTTGGAGCAATAATTGGAGGAATAACAGCATCCCAAATTTCTAATGAATCATTTAAAATAGTTTATAAAGTGATGATGGTCATCATGCTATTTACAATTATTGCAAAACCATCAAGATGGATTAAACCAAATACAGAAATTGCCTCAATGATTCCAAGACCATTGATGTATTTCATATTATTTTTACTTGGTTTCTATGGTGGATTCATACAGATGGGGATGGGTTTATTATTCTTAGCCGTATTGGTATTATTAGAAGGTCGACAAATCATGGAGGTCAATTTATTAAAGGTATTTATCATCATCATTTTCACTGTTTTTGTTCTAGCCATTTTTGTTTCTCAAGGCCTAGTAGATTGGAAATCAGGATTAATAATAGCGTCAGGTCAAGCCTTAGGAGGATGGGTCGCAGGTAATTACATCTCAAGAAGCGAAAAAGCAAATACTATTGCCTACTACATTTTGGTTATAATGGTAATTATGGTATTAGTGAAAATGTTCTTTTTCTAATCATTGATCAAAGAACTAAAATAACATATAAGCATTCTACCTATTTTAAATTTTTACAATCTTAAACACAACACTTGATAATCGAATGTAAAAACGAATGAAATGGCAGTGTAAATTTATATTTTTACGTTCAGTTGAAAACACAATCAGAATTATGCTATTATCAAATCATATATTTAGACTTACATTCATTCTATCATTTGTATTATCTGGTTTGAATATTCAATCTCAGGTAATAAAAACGAGTATAATTGTAAAATCAGCTACAAGCCATTTAGATGAAATTGTTGAGCTAGACACTAATCTTTTACTACAAAAAGCGAACGAGAAGAGTATAATTTCTGCTGACTTGAACTTATACTTATATGAATTCAGTAATGAAATAACAGCTGAAGAACTCAATACAATCAAGGAAGATAACAAGATAAACAATGCTTGGTATGACCATGCAGTCACGTATAGATCAAATCCAAACGACGAACTATTTATAGATCAATATGCTATTAAACTCAGCCAAATTGACAATGTATGGGATTTTACCACAGGGGGAACAACTGTAAACGGAAAAGAGATTGTAGTTGCTGTGCTCGATGATGGATTTGATGTAAGCCATGAAGATTTAGATGGCGTATTTTGGACCAATGAAGAAGAAATTCCTAACAATAATAAAGATGATGATCAAAATGGATTTGTAGACGATTATCAAGGCCTAAATATTATTACTGGAAAAGACAATCATACAAAAAACATTCATGGCACTTCTGTCTGCGGAATAATTGGAGCAAAAGGCAATAATGAAATTGGAATAGCTGGTGTAAATTGGAATATTAAGATACTGCCAATTTCATCAGTAAAAACTGTTGCAAATATAATTAGGTCTTATGACTATGTATTACAACTTAGAAGAAAGTATAATACCTCCAATGGTTTAAAAGGAGCATTCATAGCCGTTACCTCATTTTCTGCAGGTATTGAAAATGCCTTCCCTTCTGAGGACCAGTCTTATATGGAATGGTGTGACATCTATGATCTATTAGGCAATGAAGGCATCTTAAGTTTTGGTGCTGCTCCTAACTTATATGTCGATGTCGATGAAGTTGGTGATATGCCAACCTTATGTACTTCTGAATATTTTATTAGCGTATCTGGACTGTTTAGAGGTGGAAAAATTGATGATGACGCAGGGTATGGTAAAACAAGCGTTGATCTAGCGGCTCCAAGTGTTGACCTTATTACTACCTCAACAAACAACAAATATGCAGTTTTTAATGGCACTTCTGCAGCTACCCCAATGGCAGCAGCTACAGCGGCATTACTTTTTTCGGCACCATGTGAACAATTTGGAGACTTGATTGAAACAGACAGCAAAGCTTCCGCTAAATTTATAAGAAAAGTGCTTTTAGAAGGGGTAACAAACTCAGCAGAAATGAAAAACCTTTACAGCTCTGGAGGATATTTAAATGGGAGAAGAGCCTTGACAAGAATGATAGAACTATGTGATGACAACCTACAAATACCTGCTGAGATCGGTGCTCTACGTATAACTGAAACTCTACAGTTTGACGGCATAATAAGGGTATATTTCGTTTCGTCTAACGAGGAAACTCACTTCTTAAGGTGGACAGACCCTCTTGGAAGAGAGTTAATGTACAAAGAATTCATCCCACAGTCATTGGGAGAAAGGAATAGCTTTATAGATTTACCTCTTTTGAGGATAGGTGCTGCTTATTTAAGCTTGGGCAACGGTAAAAAGACTGTAACTAAGGGCTACTTCTTTAGAGAACAACACTAAAGTTTGACCGCAGTTTAGGACTGAGGTTCTTTGTTTAGCGGCTACGCCTAGGTTTACATAGTCTGCGACCTATTGTTTATTCGTTTAAAAAAGGCTGTTGAGATTACCAACTACTATCAATCTCTCCTATCCTTTCAATCCTTTCAATCTCTCAACTGTAAAACAGTAAGTTGTAAAACAAGAAAAGTGGTATCTATGTTTTCACACATCCACCACCTTTCTTACAGCTTTTAATATCGATCTGCCATTGAGGTAAGATCAATAATCAGTTTATTATTACTTCTTCACTTTAATGGTGCATCCAACAGCCTTAGTAACTTTTGGCTCGATGCTTTGTCCTTTGTCAAGGGCAATAATTGCATTTTCTAAGTATTTTACTTTTACAGCATCTGCATCTTGTACATTGTCATCAATAGCACCAATATATTGTACTACCCTCTTTGAATCTAAAAGAAAAACATGTGGTGTCTTTGTAGCTCCATATTGAGGATATATCTTTTGACCGTCATCAAACAGGTATGGAAAATTAAAACCTTTTTCTTTAGCTCTCACTTTCATTCCTTCAAAACTATCATCAGGAGCTGCTGCTGGATCATTAGGGTTGATCGCAACTACTTGATAGCCCATAGTACTATATTTTTTACTTAAGGCTACAATTCTATCTTCATACATAACTGCATAAGGACAATGATTACAAGTAAAGATAACGATATAGCCTTTAGCATCTTTAAAATCTGCTAATGACACCATTTTACCATCTATGTTCTTAAGAGAAAAGTCGGTAGCTACATCACCTGGTTCATAACCAGTAATTCCGTTAATGTTTGAAGCATAATTAAATGTTGAAACCAACATCATTGCCATTAAAAGTAATTGTTTCATTTTTTTAATTGTTTTTTAAAGTTAATTAATTGAATTTAAATCTTTATAAATTTCTTCAACAGTGTGGTATTCCTTTTCGACAAAAAATCTCTTATCACCTTTTATGAAAAGTGTTGCAGGTATAGCACCCGACCAAGATGGATCGATTCTATCAATCCAACTATTGTAATCACCATCGGTAAGTACCAAAACCTCTGTTTTTAATTTATTTTTATCAAGGAAAGGATATAGTTTGCTTTCAATCTGCTTTTTAAAATCTAAGCTTACAAGTATCACTTTTATACCATCTAAGTCTGAATTATTTAATTTTTCGAATAATGGCAATTCTTTTACGCAAGGCTTGCACCATGTAGCCCAAAAATTGATAATATATGATTGATCATCATGTGTTTTATTTAGAACATTCTGTTCAAATGCTTCAAAAGTTTCATATTCTATAATTTGAGCAGAAAGATTTGAGGAAATAAAAAAGACACATACTAAAATTAAATTCTTCATGATTTCAAAACGTTAATAACGAAAAGATTGTTTCCCTGCCAGGAGTTAAAGATATTATAAATTATTTTGCTTTTTAAATACCTTTTATTTTAGTAACCTGTCATAAAAAAAGAGTTGACAATTAATGCCAACTCCTTTTGTCTATTTTAATTTATAACACAGAAAATTATTTATGATCAGCATATTTTTTCTCTACAACATTCCAATTTACTAAATCAAGAAATCCTTTAACGTAATCAGGTCTTCTGTTTTGATAATTTAGGTAATAAGCATGTTCCCATACATCAATACCAAGTATTGGAAAACCTCCACAACCTACTCCTGGCATCAATGGATTGTCTTGATTAGGAGATGAGCAGATATCTACTTTACCTCCTTTATGCACACATAACCAAGCCCATCCTGATCCAAATCTAGTACCCGCAGCGGCAGAAAATTTCTCTTCAAATCCTTCTTTAGACCCAAAAGCTGCTACAATTGCATCTTTTAAACCTCCACTCAAATATCCTTTGTCATTTGGGTTTAGAGTTTCCCAATATAGGCAGTGATTATAATATCCTCCACCATTATTTCTGACAGCGGCATTATTCATATCCATGCCAGTAAGAATGTCTTCTATAGATTTATTCTCAAGTGGAGTATCCTTAATTGCATTGTTCAAATTATTAGTATAACCGTTATGGTGCTTAGTATGGTGGATTTCCATAGTCCTAGCATCAATTTTTGGTTCTAGAGCATCATATGCAAATCCTAATTCTGGTAATTTAAAAGCCATTATATGTTTCTTTTATGTTGATTAATTAATGAGATTGCAAAATATGGAAAAATTTTGTAATTCTCATTGTCTTTAATATACTAACCATTTGATAGACCTTTATGTTCAAAAAACTATTAAAATAGAAAGAATAAAATCAAAGTATTTTTAGAGTATTTGTAAAAAAAAAGGTGACAAACAATTGCCACCTCTCAATTAAATTTAATATTAAGATTTATATTAATTTTGAACTACTATTTTCTTCATTGTGCTACCTTCATCAGTCAATATTCTTGCCGTATATGTACCATTTTGAAGTAATGATACATTAACAGGAATTATGAAAGTGCCATTTAACTTACCATGATTAGCCGCGGCTACTAATTTACCAGTCATATCATATAATTCAATAACAACTTCCGAAGAGTTCTCTAAAGTAATTTCTATGTTTGATTGGCTAGATGCTGGGTTAGGATAAGTTTTTACATTTGTTAATGGAGTCTCATTAAAAGTCACGTTACTGACTCCTCTAGCTAAAGCTTGCTCCCATGTAAGTTCCTTAGCATTGATATACTCACTACCTTTATTGATTACTGGTATTACATACATATCTGCTGGCTTGATTCCAACAGGTAAAGTGTAAGAAAACGATACTGTGACAAAATCACCTTTAACAAATGGCCCAGATATTGAATTGTCCGCCGTTGCTTCTAAACCTAAGATAGCTCTTGCAACGTGATCATACTTCATTTGGCTTGCTGGCACAGGAGTTGGTAATAATTCATACCCTCCCATTACTCCTTGTCCTCCTCCTGCATAAGCATTAGCTTGGGCCCAACTTGAGCCTGTACCTCTAACTTCGTCTTCAGTAAGAATTAAATTTATATGGTAATCTCCTTCTACATCTTCTAAAAAAGTCACAAAAGTAGAAACATTCATCACTCTAGTTGTCGTATTATATTCAATTCCAGCTGTAATAGCCGCTTTTGCAGGCACTCTTATGTCGGCTAAAAATGGTGCCTCTAATTGAGATGGATCTGTAATATTACTTCTATTTACTGCAGCACTTGGAAAACCAGAAAACCCAGGAAGTCCAGTGATGAAATCATCATATTCTGTGATCACCATTGGATCTGAATTATGCACTGCAATAGGTATAAAGTAACCTTCATATGCATTACTTAATCTATCCATGAACACTGTTCCTCTTACACACCAAGGACACCAAGTTCCAGTTGCTTCCTCTATTAATACCGCTTTAAATTCTGCTGGAACAGGAGCATTTACAAGAAATGAGCCTTTATTGTTACACTCTTCATCGTCACCTGCAACTCCATTTACTGCCATGATAGAAATTGTAATATTGTTCTCCCCAGGGATCATTGTTACTTCATTATCTAATTCTAATTTAGTAGATGCTCCTGGAGCTAATGCAAGTGCAGAGTACGTTTTGTTCGTTTTTGTACCATTTATAGAGATTTCTAAATCTACAATGTTAACTTCTGACTTTCCATTATTAGAGAGCAAATAGGAAACAGTATTTGAGGTCCCTGCTAATCTACCACCATTATAGGTAACATTGCTAATACCCATATCATCATTAATAACTGGCGCAACCAATTCATGATAAAAGGAAACATCATCAATAAAAAATACAGAATTTGCATTTATAGGATATAAATTCATACTTGCTATATTCTTAGTAGAATTTGTAAAAGATCCAACACAATTGCCATCTATTAATACCTTCCACACGTTCAAATCAAGGTTAATATCCATTGTAAATTCGAACCATGCATCATGAGGAAATTTTGTTGAAAAAATAATAGCATTTGCACTATTTGTAAAATCAAAAGTTCCATCAGGTCTTAAAAAGCCATTTAATGTCCAAGTTGTACCAGGAGTTGGAGTAGCTTGATAGTTAAAATATGCTTCTTTGCCTTCAGCAAGATACATTTTCATCGTTTTTACAAATCGACCTGTTTTGTGAGTTCCTTTAAATGGAAGTAAAATATCCATAGGACCTCCAGCTGCTGCTTCAGCAAATATTTTTAACGATTTAGTTCCACTTGCTGCTCTTTCATCAGTTACTTTAGCATCAGTTGTTGAGCCTGGTTTATTAGTCCAAGTAGACCAATCAGTAGAAGAAGCATCTATGTAGTCACCCACATTATAAGTCTCAAAGTCATCTGAAAAAGAAACTTGACCTACCATATTAATAGAAAGGCAAGCAAGGAAAATTAGTGTAAAGATCTGTTTCATAAGTTAGTTTATATTTTAAAAAAAATTGAATAAAGGTTTGAAGCTGCTAATTTACTGAAATATTAGACATTGTATAGTTCTAGATATAAATTTGTCCTATAAAAGACTAGAAGAAGGGTTATTTATCACAATCAACCGAAAATTATAGGCCAGTATTAATCAATATATTCATGTTTTACCACTAAAGCATAATATCCATCCTCCAACTCTATGTACCCTTGTTCATAACAAAATCTATAAATTTTACCTGTTTTAGTGATGTACTCATTAGTGAAATAGCTAAATCTAAAACCTTCATCTAATAGTTGTGTCTTTGTAACTTTCATTTTACCGTTAGGATTGAGATTTTCGAGTATTCTCCTGTTCTTACGTAAATAATTATTTATGTTGGTCATAAACTTAGACACATCTCGATTGTTCTCATTCCAATGAGACACTCGACATTGATCTGAGCAAAATTTCTTGTCGCGACGCCCCTTCATTTCATCAGAGCAATAAAGACATATTTGTTTTTCTCTCATTATAAAATATTCCAGAAGACTAAGTTACATATTTTTTAGAACTAAATTCATTATCATTTATATTTCCTTAAAGCAAGCCCAACTAAGTATATTTGCAACAAATATGATATCAAATGAATTTAGAAATGAGCGGAAGCCTTTTTTGCGTTACAGGGGCTACTAGTGGATTTGGCAAAGCTATAGCCATAAAATTAATAGCAGAAGGAGCAAGAATCATTATTAACGCAAGAAATAAAGAAAATCTAGAATCCTTTAGAATAGAATATCCAGATAAAATTGAAATCTTAGAAGGTGACATTACAACAGACGCTGTTATTGCCAATTTATTTAGAATAATGGGCACCAGAAAACTATCTGGAATAGTAATTAATGCAGGAGGTCCTCCAGCAATGTCATTTATGGAAACAGAGTTGACTGATTGGGACGAAGCTTACCAAAAAGTGCTTAGATGGAAAGTCAAAATAACTAAAGAAGTCGTTGAGAAAATGATTCCTGACAAATATGGGAGAATCTTACTTATAGAAAGTGCATCTGTAAGGCAGCCTATTGAAAATCTTGTCTTAAGCAACTCGATGCGGTTAGCTGTAGTGGGATTTGTAAAGACTCTGTCTCAAGAGGTAGCATCATTGGGTATTAACCTCAATATATTAGCACCTGGGTATCACAATACACCTGCAATGGAACGACTATTTATAAAAAGGTCCATGTTGTTAGGTATAACACCTATTGAGGCTAGAGAGTTATATGAAAAGGAGTCGATAGTTGGTAAATTAGGCGAAGCAGCTGATTTAGCCGAATTAGCCACATGGTTACTTTCATCCAGCTCAAGATTTGTAACTGGCCAAACCATTAATGTAGACGGTGGACTTATTAAAGGCTATTAATAAAAGTAATTACTAACTATTTAAATACTTAATTTATAATTTGTTAAACATTAAGATATTATCTAATATTAAAATCATTTTTCACCTTAATTTAATAATAAAATATAAAAGTAAGTACCTTGCGTTGTTAAACTTAATCTAAATGACTTTTATAAATTATCTAAAATCAACAAAATTATTCTTTAGTGAGTTATTTAGCTTAAAAGAAGATAAGGCTAACGAAGCAGAAACTGTTGCAGGTATTAAAAAGGCAGTAGAGTTTAAAGGTATAAATGTTTGGATTTTAATATTTGCCATTTTCGTTGCTTCTATCGGTTTAAACGTAAATTCTGCAGCAGTTATAATAGGCGCCATGTTAATCTCACCATTGATGGGCCCTATTATGGGAGTAGGTTTATCTTTAGGAATATATGATTTTGATTTATTTACAAAATCTCTCAAAAATCTAACTGTGATGGTGATTTTGAGTATCCTTACATCTTCACTTTATTTTCTTATATCTCCACTTCATGAAGCACAATCCGAACTTATAGCAAGAACATCTCCCACCATCTGGGATGTTATTATTGCTTTTTTTGGAGGTCTCGCTGGCATAGTTGCTGGGTCTTCTAAAGAAAAAGGTAATGCCATACCAGGTGTTGCCATTGCTACTGCATTAATGCCTCCGCTTTGCACTGCTGGTTATGGATTGGCTAGCGGGAATTGGCACTTCTTCTTCGGTGGGTTTTACCTGTTTTTTATTAACACTATATTTATAGCTCTTACCACTTACCTAGTAGTCAGAATGTTACGATTTAGAAAGAAAGAGTTTCTAGATGAAGCAAAGGAAAAAAGAGTCACTATCTTCATTCCGATGATTGCATTGCTTACGATAATACCAAGCATCTTTCTTGCCATCAATTTAGTAAGAGACTCAGTTCGGCAAACCAATGTAAAAAGATTTCTTAAAACTGAGATAGACTATAATAGAAATCAAATTATTTCTACTGATATAAGGGATGGTGGAATTAGTAAAGTTGATACTCTCGTTATCTTTTTATTAGGAAAGCATCTTGACAATGATGAAATTAGAAAACTGAACAATGAATTAAAAAAATATCAAAAGAACTATACTCTTGACGTAAAACAAGATCTTATACCCCAAGAAAAAGTTGATTTGAATATTCTTAGAACTGAAGTCATGAAAGACCTATATAAAAACAATGAAGAAATCATTTTAGAAAAGGAAGGTCAAATTAAAGATTTAGAAAATAGACTATACCAATATGAGGAAAGGCACATTGATATTAAAAAAATTACTGCACAAGTTAAAATAATAGAAAATTCAGTAGATAAAATGGCGATTGAAGACATGGTGTTTTTTGATTCGAAGACAAATTCGTTTGATACAGTATGTGTCGCCCTAATTGAAAATTCAAAAACCATAGTTAAATCAGATAAAAAAATTCTTTCAGATTGGTTAAAAGTAACTTTACAATGTGATAGCTTAGTAGTTAAATTTGAAAAATAAAATATTAATATTATGTCCAACCAAAACTATATCCTTATAGAATCTTTTTACACTGCATTTGCTGATGCTGATGGGGAAGGAATGATCAAATGTTATGATAGCAATGCCCTATTTAATGATCCTGTATTTGGCACATTACGTGGAGATGCTATTTTTACCATGTGGAGAATGCTTATTAAGAGAAGTAATGGCAATATTGATATTAAATTTGGAGAAATTACAACGGATGGAGATGAGGCTTCTGTGGATTGGGTAGCTTCGTATCCCTATGGACCAAAAGCCAGACGTGTTATCAATTTCGTTCATGCGGAGTTTGTGATTAGAGATGGTAAAATAATCGAACACAGAGATGATTTTGATCTTTGGCAGTGGTCTAGACAAGCGTTAGGATTTACTGGCACTATACTGGGATGGTCTGGATTTATAAAAAACAAAATAAGACAGAATGCAGCAGATATGTTGGCATGGTATCAAGATAAAGGAAAATAAGAACCTTGTAGGACAATACCGTATATCAAATCAAAAACTTATGATTTATAAGTTGTCAAATGCGGATTTCTAAAAAATAAATTCGCACTATAATCCAATTCTCTAGCGATGTGAAAGACGACTAAAAAGGGTTTGCTTTAATTCAACAAATTAAATACACTTTATTTATTTTGTTGTTTTGTAATTCTTTAGATTAATAATCTTTGAAATTTTAATCCGACGTGATAAAATCTAATTTTTTTAAAATTGATTTTCACCACCAATATCACTTACTCTGTCGTTTTGTCACTTCAATTTGTCCAAATTCCTGACAAAATTCTGCCATTCTTATAGAATTAACTAACAAAACGTCACTTTTTAGTCTTGGCATATTCATTGATTATAGTAGATTAGAAATAATATTATAAAATCAAAATATAAATATTCAATGGGAAAAATAATTGGTATTGACTTAGGTACAACCAACTCTTGTGTAGCCGTAATGGAGGGTAATGACCCTGTGGTAATACCTAATGAAGAAGGAAGAAGGACTACCCCATCGGTAATTGCCTTCATGGATAATGGAGAAAGAAAGGTGGGAGATCCAGCAAAAAGACAAGCCATAACTAACCCTACTAGGACTATTGCATCTATTAAAAGATACATGGGCAATAGATTTAGCGAAATGGGTACAGAGGTCAAGAGATCTCCTTATAAAACAGTGAAAGGGGACAATGATACTGTCAGAGTAGAAATCGACGGAAGACAATACACTCCTCAAGAGTTATCAGCAATGGTACTTCAAAAAATGAAGAAAACTGCTGAAGATTTCTTAGGTCACGAAGTAACAGAAGCAGTAGTAACAGTTCCTGCATACTTTAATGATTCGCAAAGACAAGCAACTAAAGAAGCAGGTGAAATTGCAGGATTAAAAGTATCAAGGATAATCAATGAGCCAACAGCAGCAGCTTTGGCGTATGGATTAGACAAAAAGGACCAAGATTCTACAATAGCAGTATACGATTTAGGTGGAGGTACTTTCGATATATCCGTACTTGAGTTAGGTGATGGAGTATTTGAGGTTAAATCTACCAATGGGGATACTCACTTAGGTGGAGATGACTTTGATCAAGTAATCATCGACTTTTTAGCTGATACTTTTAAAGATCAAGAAAACATAGATCTTAGAAAAGACCCTATGGCTCTACAAAGATTAAAAGAAGCTGGAGAAAAAGCAAAGATTGAATTGTCTGCTTCTACAGATACAGAAATCAACTTGCCGTATATTACCGCAGTAGATGGAGTACCTAAACACTTGGTAGTAAAACTTTCTAGATCAAAATTTGAGCAACTTGCTGATTCATTGATAAAGAGAACTCTTAAGCCATGTGAAGATGCACTTAAAGATGCTGGATTATCTAAGAGCGATATTGATGAAATCATATTAGTAGGAGGATCTACAAGAATTCCTGCTATCCAACAAGCAGTGGAAGATTTCTTTGGTAAAAAGCCAAATAAAGGTGTAAACCCTGATGAGGTAGTAGCCGTTGGTGCAGCTATTCAAGGTGGTGTATTGAGTGGAGATGTAAAAGATGTATTACTTTTAGATGTAACGCCATTGTCTATGGGTATCGAAGTAATGAATAACATGTACGATGTTGTGATAGAGTCTAACTCAACAATACCTACTAAGAAATCTAAGATTTACTCAACAGCAGCGGATAATCAACCAAGTGTAGAGATTCACATCCTACAAGGTGAAAGACCGATGGCTAGAGACAATAGGCCAATTGGAAGGTTTATCTTAGATGGTATTCCACCAGCACCAAGAGGTACTCCTCAAATCGAAGTAATATTTGACATGGATGCCAATGGAATCTTAAGTGTAACAGCTAAAGACAAAGGTACAGGTAAGGAGCAAAACATAAGAATTGAAGCATCAACGGGTCTTTCTGACGAAGAAATTGCAAGAATGAAAGCAGAAGCGGCAGAAAATGCTGATTCTGATAAAAAAGCAAAAGAAACAGCAGAAAAACTTAACTCAGCAGATTCATTGATTTTCCAAACAGAAAAGCAATTAAAGGAATTTGGTGATAAGATACCTGCTGATAAAAAAGCTCCTATCGAAGATGCCTTGGCAAGTCTAAAGACCGCTTACCAAGCTCAAGACATGACAGCTATTGACACTACAATGGAGCAATTGACCCAAGCCTTCCAAGCAGCAAGTCAAGATATTGCAGCTGCTCAGCAAGCTCAAGCAGGTGGGGCACAAGACGCATCAAATGGTTCAGCAGAACCTGATGCAGATGCTGAAGATGTAACAGATGTAGAGTTTGAAGAAGTGGAAGATAAAAACTAATCCACTATTTAAACAAATATTTAAGACCTGATAAAGATTCACTTTATCAGGTCTTTTTTTTTGGAAAATACTCCTAAATTAGCTAGAACTAATGAATCTTAATTAAATTTTGGGAAATACTCAAAAGTCATTTTGTCTTTAAAATATACAAAACATAAAATAACACCCAATGAAGTCATTTAATAAACCATAGTTTTTATCTTTGCGTAAGGCAACGTTTTGTATGTTTTTACCATCTTATAAAGAGATGAGTAAATCATTATAAGAAATATTATATTTTTTTCGTTAAATTTAGAATCAAAATCCAATAATTTGGTAAAAATATTAGGATCAACATACATGTATAAAACATTTATAGTTATAATCGCTTGCTTTGGATCATTTAGCTTAAATGCTGCCCACATAATAGGTGGGGATGTAACATATCAGTGTTTACTGATTGATAGTGCCAAAATGGAATCTACTTATGAAATCACCATGACTGTCTATAGAGATAGTAGAGGTGGTGGAGCTCAGTTTGATGACCCTGCAAGGTTTGGAGTTTTTAGAGGGAGTAATAGTTCTTGGAGTTATTTAGCTACTCAAATGGTGCCTTTGAAAAGTACTGCGGATATAAATTCGAATGATGATCCATGTGTAATTGTGCCGCCAAATATAGGTGTTCAAAAAGGGAATTATGTTTTTACAATTACATTACCATGGAGTACACAATCCTATAAAATAGCTTATCAGAGGTGCTGCAGAAACAACACAATTACAAATATTAGAAACCCAGGTGAAACAGGAGCTGCATTCGAAGTAAATATTTTTCCCGAATCTCAAACTTCTTGTAATAATAGCCCTACTTTTGATGATTTTCCGCCAATTGTGATTTGTGCTGGCACTCCAATGATTATTGATCAATCAGCCACTGATTCAGAGGGAGATCAATTGTTTTATGAGTTTTGTGCTCCTTTGCAAGCTGGAGGTACAGACGGAGCTACTACTGCAGGAGATCCCAATAGTTGTACTGGAGTTATGCCGGCTCCTCAAAATACTCAATGCCCACCACCTTTTGATGAGGTTCTTTTTCAGCTTCCAGCATACTCTGCTACAAATCCAATGGGTATAGCATCAGGTGTTACTATTGACCCAAATACAGGAATATTGACTGGTAAGCCCCAGTTACTTGGTCAGTATGTAGTTGGCGTTTGTGTTAAAGAATTTAGAAATGGAAAATTAATAGGTGAAATAAGAAGAGATTTTCAATTCAATGTAGCATTTTGTGAAATAGCAGTGCAGGCTTCAATCGAACCAACTGGTGATAAGGTTAGTCTAGGAGATGTAGTAGGTAAATCATTTGAAATAAACTCATGTGGCCCTACTACTGTTGAAATTGAAAACTTGAGCCAAGATGTAGCAAATATAAATAGTTACTTATGGGAGATGAGCATTGGCGGCAATATCGTTACCCAAAATACAAGAAATGCAAGCTTTGATTTTCCAGGTGTAGGGACTTATGAAGGTCTAATGATATTAAATCCAAATGCTTCAACTTGCAGTGATACAGCCATATTATCTATAAACATTTTCCCATCTATTGAGAGCAATTTTGAATTTGTATATGATACCTGTATCGCAGGACCTGTAAATTTTACAGATTTGTCAATTACTGGATCTGGCAATATCACAGATTGGAATTGGAATTTTGGTGATGGAAGCAAAGAGACAATTCAAAATCCAATTTACAAATTTTCAAACGCTGGTTTACAAAATATTACCCTTACTGTTGTTGATGAAAACAATTGCAAGGATATTATTACAAAAGAAATATTATGGGCACCAGCCCCAGACATTATAGTAATAGAACCCTCTCAATTTATAGGATGCAAACCTGCTTCTATATTTTTCAATAACTTATCTAGTCCTATAAATCAAGATTATAATATCTTATGGTCATTTGGTGATGGCACTACAGGTACCGAGATAAGCCCTACTCATATTTATGAAGAAGAAGGCATTTATGACGTAAGCTTGGAAGTAACCTCTCCCATTGGATGTTTTGCTTCGAGATTCTATCCTCAATTGATAGAAATTAAACCTAAGCCAATTGCAGATTTCACATACACTCCAGACCAACCTAGTAGCTTTAGAAAAACAGTAGACTTTACAGATCAATCTATTGATGCAGTTGGTTGGGCTTGGAATTTTGGAGGAATAGGGGCTGCTTTTAAAGCCAACCCAACATTCGAGTTTCCCGATACTGGTAAATACAAAGTAGATCTAATCGTAGTGCATCCTCAGGGATGTACTGATACATTGTCCAAGATCATAGATGTAGAACCCTTAGTAACATTACACTTACCTAATGCATTTACGCCCAATAATGACGGTCTAAATGATAGTTTTAAAGGCAAAGGTATTACCTCAGGTATAAGTAATTATACACTACAAATATGGAATAGGTGGGGAGCACTTATATTTGAATCCAACGATCCAGAAATAGGTTGGAATGGAGAAATGAATAATAATGGCACCTTAGTGCAACAAGGTGTTTACGTTTATACACTCACCTATAGAGGCCCAAGAGGAGAAAACAAAGAGCAAAAAGGACAAATAACTCTAATAAGATAATAACACTGAACCAACACAAATGCTAAAAAACCGACTTTCTCTTTTATCTATACTTATTTTTTATTTTTGTAATACATCTAAAGTTAATGCCGCTCACATTATTGGTGGTGATATGACTTACAAATGCGTCGAAGTAGATAGTATAAACAAAACTACTACTTTTAATATCGTAGTCATAATGTATAGGGATTCTAAAGGTGGAGGAGCTCAGTTTGACGATCCAGCAAGATTTGGTGTCTTTAGAGGGAACGGAATGAATTGGACGTTTCTTCAGCAGATTAGGGAGGAACCAAAAGAACTTGAGAATTTGACTTTTGTAGAGGACCCATGTATTACTATCCCTCCTAATGTAGGTGTGCAATCAGGCAGATATGAATTTATGGTAACACTAGACTGGAGTAATGAGACCTATAAGATTGCATACCAAAGATGCTGTAGGAATAATACAATATCGAATTTAGTCAATCCACAATCGACAGGAGCTGTATTTGAGATTGACATCACTCCTGAAGCACAAACAAGTTGCAATAATAGTCCTACATTTAATAGTTTCCCTCCGATAGTGTTATGTGCTAATACTCCTGTAGACCTTGACCTCTCTGTTTCTGACACAGAAGGCCATCAAGTATTTTACGAATTTTGTGCTCCAAAATCTTCTGGTGGACAAAACCCTGGCCAAGGTTGTGACGCTATTATTCCTACACCAATGAATTGCCTACCCCCATATGGTACTGCTACTTTTCTGCTTCCAAATTACAGCATTAGTAACCCTCTTGGAGCAAGTGCCAATATGGTCTTGGATCCTGTAACTGGAAGGCTAACATTGACACCTAAACTTGTAGGGCAATTCGTAGTGGGTATATGTGTAAAAGAGTTTAAAAATGGTAAAATTCTTAGTGAAATAACTAGGGATTTTCAATTTAATGTAGCAGAATGTGAAGATTTAGTAAAAGCTGTTATAAATACAACAGCACCTGGAACAACAATAGATAATGAATTCGATCTTTTAACCATAAAATCATGTTTCAATACAAAGTTGAAATTTGATAATAGCTCTACATCTGTAATGGGTGATCCTACTTTTTTATGGGAATTTGATATTCTTGGAGGAAAAATACAGGATACAGCAAGGAATGCAGTTATCAACTTTCCTTACATTGGTACATTTATTGGAAGAATGATTATCAATCCAGACAATGGTGTCTGCTCTGATACCGCTAATATTAAAGTTATCATTTACCCTGAACTGATTGGTGCATTTGAGTATGATTACGATACATGTATTGCTGGACCAATAGCATTTTTTGACCGGTCCACATCAGGAGGAAATGCGGTTGTAGACTCTTGGAAGTGGAAATTTAGCCAAAAAGACTCGTCAATAACACAAAACCCTATATTTAGCTATAGAGATCCTGGATACAAATCTGTTGAATTAATAATAGAGGATACTAATGCTTGTTTGGACACAGTTGTTGAAGAGATTCGATGGATACCAGTACCTGATATTTTACTTATTGAGCCATCCGATTTTGTAGGTTGTGTACCTGCTAGTATTTTCTTTAATAACCTTTCTTTTCCGATTGATTCTACTTATCAAATTCAATGGAATTTTGGTGATAGTGAAGTGGATAGTGTCATTAGTCCGTCTCATATTTATCTAGATACTGGAATCTTTGATGTCAGACTAGAAGTAATTTCACCTGAGGGCTGTTTTGTATTTAGAGATTATCCTAAATTAATAGAAATAAGTCCTGCCCCAATTGCAGATTTTGATTTTTCTCCTACTTCTTCATCCAATTTAGATTCAGAGGTGTTTTTTACAAATGAATCACAAAACATAGAAGGCTGGGAATGGAATTTTGGCTTAGAAGGTTTATCGTTTAGTGAAAACCCTACATATTCTTTTCAAGATACTGGGATTTATTTGGTCAAAATGATAGGATACAATCCCTTAGGATGCTCAGATACAATTATAAAAACTATAGATATTATTCCTATTGCAACATTACATACCCCAAATGCTTTTACTCCTAATAATGATGGTTTAAATGATGAGTTTATTCCCAAGGGTATATTTTTAGGGATAAAGGACTACTCTTTTACAGTATGGGATAGATGGGGTGGAAAAATATTTGAATCAAACGATTTAACTATAGGATGGAATGGAGAATTTATGAATAGTGGAAAACAATCTCCTTCAGGTGTCTATGTCTATCAAATATCGTATACAGAACCAAGAGGAAAAAAAATACATCTAAATGGACAGTTCAGTTTAATTAGATGATTCTTTATATGATCGGAGTAGAAAAATTAATGTTTTAGATAAAAAAGATCTACACATAATAATTATCGTAATATTTAGAATTATTTAAATAAAAAACCATCAATATTCAAATAATTATATTACCTTTGCATTCCAATTTTAAAATGATATAAATTTCAATTAGTCATGGACTTGATAAAATACATTCACGAGCAATTAACACCAAAGCATAACCATCCTGAGTTTAGATCTGGAGATAATGTTGCTGTCCACTACAAAATTGTAGAAGGAGCTAAAGAAAGAATCCAAATATTCAAAGGTGATGTTATCGCATTCGGAAGTGAAGGAGCTAATAGAACTTTTAAAGTAAGAAAGATATCTAATGGTATTGGTGTTGAAAGAACATTTCCACTTTCTTCTCCAGCTATTACATTGATAGAGATACTTAAAAGAGGTAAGGTTAGAAGAGCTAAACTTTATTACCTTAGAGAACTAGTTGGTAAAAAAGCTAAAATTAAAGAAAGAAGAAGATAATATTTCTTCAACTTAAAATATAAAAAGCCTTTGTTTTTAATTAAACAAGGGCTTTTCTAGTTAACTTAGCATTCTACAAACATAGATAAGCTAAGATGAATTTTGCATCCAAAGTTATTGCATTTAATACTAATCTAGTATTTAAGGGGAAATTGCCGCCTTCAATTTCAATAATGAACCCTTTCAAAGAAAACCCATATGCATTAAATATTTCGAGTGACTTTTATACCAAATACTTTAGTGACGACAATAAAAGGCATTTAATCCTAGGAATTAACCCAGGTAGGTTAGGTGGCGGTATTACAGGCATACCTTTTACTGACACAAAACGATTATCAGAATTTTGTGATATGGAATACGAGGAATTAAATTCACATGAACCATCTAGTGTCTATATTTATGACCTAATTATGGCATATGGTGGAGTAAAAGAATTTTATCAAAAATTCTACATCAATAGTGTTTGCCCTTTAGGCTTCTTAATAAAAAAAGAAAATGGCAACCTTGTAAACTACAATTATTACGATGACCGACAATTGGAAACACTAATGTCTGATTTTATTTTAAAAAGCCTCAAAGCACAAATAAATTTTGGAATTCATACTGACAAGTGTTTTGTACTTGGCAATAATAAAAACTTCAAATATCTTTCGCAGATAAATGAAACACACAAACTATTTAAAACTATTGTTCCCATAGAACACCCGAGATACATAATGCAATACAAACAAAAGGAAAAATCAACGTATTTAAATAAACACATAAACCTATTGTCTTCAATTCATCCTAAATTCAACTAATAAAATCACAAAAGATCACGATTATAATGGATAATTTGCTTTCCTTTGTGCCATGAATATTTGGCAGAAAATCCTGATATATATAGCAGTATTAATTCTTTGCATGGGGGCAGGAACCGGAGCTATGGTACTCATTTTAAACAGTATAGGCATCTCTCCTGACCAAATATCTAACTTAGCTGATATATCTCTTTCTTCATATGAAACAAGAATCCTAAAAATTGCTTTTGGAGTAAATCATTTACTGTCTTTCATTGTATCAGGATGTATACTTATAGCCATATTCTCAAAAAAGAAAATATTTGATTATACGGGAATAACATCATCTTTCGACATTAGCTTGTTTTTGAAATTTGTTGTTTTATTAATAATATCATATCCTATCTTTGGTGTATTTATTGGTCTGTTTCAATATCTTGATTTACCAGCATGGGCTGACAATATGGATAAGCAAAATATGGAGGCTTTACAAAGTCTCTTAGGAATGGATACCTTGCTCGATCTTATATTAGTCTTTTTAATTATTGCAGTATTTGCAGGAGTTGGTGAAGAGTTGATCTTTAGAGGAGTCATGCAAAAAGAGTTATACAAACATACAAGTCCAACGAATGCAATTCTTATATCAGCTTTTATTTTTGGTGCTTTTCATTTAGAAATAAGTGGACTAATTCCAAAATTTTTAATAGGTGTGATTTTAGGTTATTCTTTCTATATTACTAAAAACCTCCTCTACCCTATTCTCTTGCATACATTAAACAATGGAATGCAAGTAGCTATTTTGTACATAGGTGGAGAAAGTCTAGACTCAATGAATAAAATCCAAGAGCAGCCCCAATTAATGACTATTTTAGGTGGATTAATATTCATACCATTTGTTTATATTCTATCAATACACCTTCTAAAATTTAATATTGATGGATCAAACACTTAAGACTAGGGCTTTAACTGCTACTATCTTTACTATAGTAGTGCTCCTCATGCTATATATTAATAATTATACTAGAGTTGCATTGTTTTTTTTTATTGGACTAGGTGCTAGTTACGAGTATCTAACCATTGCTAAGAGAAATATAATTGAAAAGATATTAATATTATTGGGGTTATCAGTTTTATATTGTCTAAGTCTTTTACTTGAATTAAACAAAGAATACGTTTTTATAGGTGCTTTTATCTGTTGTATCTTTTATGCACTGAACTCATTATATCTATTCAAAGGAAAGAGTTTCAAACTTCTCCCGTTTTCTTTGCTTGTTTACCCTGGAGCAGCTTCTATATTTGTTATTTATGGCTTGAATAAAGGAGGCACTATCACCCCATCTTTAATCCTTGGGACAATATTACTAATTTGGTTAAGTGACTCTTGTGCATACCTAGTGGGTAGAAAAATAGGTAAGCGAAAATTATTTGAAATAGTATCACCAAAGAAGACATGGGAAGGTTTTTATGGCGGCGGAGTTGCGGCTATTATAGGAAGTATATTAATATCCTTTTTATTAAATGAAATTAGTATTTTGCACTGGCTTGTTATTGCATTTTTAGCTTGGATAGGTGGAACGATAGGTGATCTAACACAGTCAGCAATTAAAAGAAAATATGGAGTCAAAGATTCAGGAACAATACTGCCAGGTCATGGTGGGTTTTTTGATAGATTTGACAGCTTAATTTATATTTTACCATTTTTATATTTGATAACTAATTATAATAAAATTATATGATACATAAAGAAGGATTTAGTACATTGTTATACTCATTTGTATTGTTTTCAATTCTAGTTTCAGCAGTTCACTTTTTCTTTCCAATAGTCTTTTGGCCTGTCACTATAGTATTATTGAGCTTATGGCTGTTTTTAGTTTCTTTCTTTCGCAACCCCAATCGTAAATTGACAACCCTGAATGAAAACTTCATCTATGCTCCAGCAGATGGGAAAGTGGTAGTAATAGAAAATACCACAGAGGAGGAATACCTTAAAGACGAACGAAAAATGGTATCAATATTTATGTCTCCTTTAAATGTTCATGTAAATAGAAACCCTGTGAGTGGTTCTGTGGAGTTTTATAAATATCACACAGGTAAATTCCTTCCAGCATGGGATCCTAAAGCAAGTTATGAAAATGAACGTACCTCAGTTGTTTACGCATTTGGAAAACACAAGCTAATGATGAGGCAAGTAGCTGGTGCTTTAGCAAAAAGGATCGTAGCTTATGTTGATCAAGGACAAAAAGTAGTACAAGGCGACGACATGGGTTTTATCAAATTAGGGTCTAGAGTCGACCTATACTTACCATTAGAAGCAGAAATATTGGTTACTAAAGAACAAGTAGTCCAAGGTAATGTTACTATTATAGCTAAAATCAAATAATCCGATTCGTTACAATTAATTATGAACGTTTATAAAGACATAAATAATTTACCTCAGTTTACTAATGCCGTAGTCACTATTGGATCATTTGATGGCGTACATTTAGGGCATAAAAAGTTAGTAAAAAAAATAAAATCTATAGCTAATAAAATAGATGGTGAAGATGTTGTAGTTACCTTCCATCCACATCCAAGATCTATTATTTTTCCCTATGACAAAAGCCTCAAAATTTTAACCGATCTTGATGAAAAATTATTCTTGTTAGAAGAAGCAGGGGTATCTAATGTAGTTATTGTCCCATTTACTATTGAATTTTCCCAACAATCGCCAAAAGAGTACATCGAAAAATTCATTATTGAGTCATTTCATCCAGCATACTTGATAGTCGGTTATGATCATAAATTTGGTTTAAATAGAAAAGGTGATTACAATTTATTGTCAGAATATCAAAAAAAAGGCGTCTTTAATCTTATCCAGATAGATAAAGAAGAGATAGACGATATCGGTATTAGCTCAACTAAAGTAAGAAATTATCTATCTGATGGAGACATGTCAAATGCGAATTATTTTTTAGGTTATGAATATTCCATTAAAGGAAAAGTTGTACATGGAGAAAAAATAGGCACTTCTTTAGGTTTCCCTACTGCTAATATCAAACTATCGACACTTCTAAAAGTGGTGCCTAAAATTGGTATCTACGCCGTGAAAATTTCGCATGATGATGAAGAGTACGATGGCATGTTATATATAGGGAACAGACCATCTATAAGCAGTAATGGCCAAACAACTATTGAAGTAAATATTTTTAATTTTGATCAAACCATTTATGGAGATATTCTTGTTATCAAATTTATTCATTTCATAAGAGATGATATCAAATTTAATGACTTAATTGACCTCAAAAGACAACTTAAACTAGACAAGGCTGAAGCAATCAGGCTAATGGCTAACAGTACAAGCAAAAAAAAAGATCCTAAAACTGCAATTGTTATCCTTAATTACAATGGAATTGGCGTCCTACAAGAGTATTTAAATACATTAGTGTTATCCACTGATAAATTTAAATGTGATATTATAGTAATTGACAATGCTTCAACAGATGAATCAATAAAATACTTAAATGAACACCACCCCAAAGTGAGATTAATCACCTTAGACAAAAACTATGGCTATGCTGGTGGTTATAACAAAGGATTATCATCGCTAAATTATGAATATTTTGCTTTAGTAAATAGTGACATAGAAGCTACAGAAAATTGGCTAATCCCTTTGATTTCGCAAATGGAAGAAGACACTTCTATTGGTTGCATTCAGCCAAAAATATTATCAATTACCAATCCTCAATCATTTGAATATGCTGGAGCAGCAGGAGGATATATCGACATATTAGGATATCCATTTTGTAGAGGTAGAGTTTTTGATTCAATTGAGGAGGATAACAATCAATATGATGATAATAAAGAAGTTGCTTGGGTAAGTGGAGCAGCATTTGTAATTAGAAAATCCCTATTTGAAGAATTCGAAGGTTTTGATGCTGACTATTTTGCCCATCAAGAAGAAATTGATTTTTGTTTAAGAATCAGAAAAGCTGGATATAAATGCATTGCATCTGGAAATTCCAGTGTTTACCATTTAGGAGGTGGTACCCTATCTTACGAGAGCCCGAAGAAAACATTTTTAAATTTTAGAAACAACCTATTAACTGTTGTAAAAACTTTTCCTGTTAAATCCATATTATTTATCATTCCATTAAGACTAATTCTAGATGGAATTGCAGGAATTAAGTTTCTATTAGAAGGGAAGTGGAGAAATACTATTGCTATTATTAAAGCACATTTAAGTTTCTATTTATGGATCCCTTCGATCCTAAAGAAAAGGAAAATACTAAACAGAACAATCAAACTAACTACAATAGGATCCCCAAGGTCAGAAGGAAATTATAAAAAATCAATTCTTGTTCAATACTATTTCAAGAAGCATAAATTGTTTTCTGATCTTGATAGTTAATGTCAGTATTTGGTAGTTAGTAATAGCAAACAGAATAACTTAATACTAATAAAATAACAAAGCCCCTTCAAGTAAATGAAGAGGCTTTATTTATTTATTAAATTTTCAGATATTACTTCTGAACTGCAAATTGCTTAGTACTAAATCCATTTGGAGTTTGTACTTGAAGTGTATAAACACCGTTTGTCAATGCACTGACATCCATAGATGTAGATCTATTTGTTACATTATCAAACTTCATTCCTCTAATATATTTTCCTGTATTGTCAAGTATTGAAACAACAGCATAATCTACTGCTTCTTCAAAATTCAAGTCAATATTCAGCTTATTAGCTGTAGGGTTAGGGAATACATTAAATGAGATACTTGCATCAAAATCATTTACAGCAGTACCAGGCATTCTTCCTAAATTAATTGGAACATAGTAAGTCAATTGACCAGATCTATTATAAATTCTGCTATCAATATCATCTGGTGATGATCCTGTAGCCTCAAATCCACAAAAATTTGGAGTGAAACTTGCATCTGCTCTACCTATTGTATCAAAAGCTAAATCAGTTGCTGTTGTACTATATCTATCACCTGTAGATATCGCAAATGCTCTCCATGTTACACCTTGATTTAATGAATTCTGGTGTATCATTGCTAAAATTGCATCTCCATTATTGATGTTTAATACTACTTGAGCATCTGGATCATTAACATCTGTTAAATCAAAAGTAACAGTACCGTCAGCAAGGATAATAGTTCTACCTTCTCCTATTTTTGTTCTTTCATCTGGATCAACTGCAAGATCACCGTTAAGGTCATCCCAAGTAAATATTTCTCCAATTAAGAATCCTTCTAAGGCAGGAGAATCTTCATCTTGACTAATTCCAGCAGAAATTGACTCTACTGTATATAAGTCTCCATTAGCATATTTAGAGCTCGGAAATTTATAGTATGCTCCATAAGATCTATTGGATTGTCCTCCAATACCCCATCCACCAACATTATCATAGTCGATAGGTAATTTAGACATTACCATTCCATCATCTTCTAATACAAAGTCTGTAGATCTTACATTGTTTGCAGTATCATCATCTCCAATATTACTAGATACTGTATATCTAATTGTATATGTGCCAGCTTCAGCTGGAGGAGTGAAAGTTTCTGCAAAAGGACTATTTTCATAAGTCGCACCTGGCATGACAACTCCAAAGTTTTGAGTTTGAGTATGAATTACTGTATTACCTTTTAACACCTCAGCTTTAGCAGAAATTTCTACTGCTGAATTACCCAAATTCTGAACATCGATTAAAAATGGAATTTCTGATGGTTGATTCTTTGGTGCTAAATAGTTTTGAGCTCCTGATAAGAAATTATTAGCTCTTACATCTCTAAAAGTACCGCTTCTTAAAGTTACATCATCGATAGCTAAATAATAGAAATCTTGTGCTGCAGTAAATTTAATTTTACAATCTGCTTTATTTGAAAATTGAGGAACAGGAATTCTAATTCTTTCTGTTTCTAAGATATCCTGAAGTGTGTTAGCACTAAGGTTAGCAAGTAAACCAATTGATTCCCATGTCATTCCTCCATCAAAACTTACAGATACAGAACTAGCATCATTATTTAAGTTGTTATACAAGGCATAAAACTCTAAAACGATACTATCTTTTCCAGTACAATCAATTGAAGGAGAGATTAATTCCGCTGAGTAAGTAGGGTAAGGTGGTGATCCAGGATTTGGATTATCAGCCAAAGAATACTTAACAGCACTAAAAGAAGCTATACTTGAACATCCAGTAGGAGAATCCATAAACTTTGTACCTCCAAAAAATCTTGATTCTTCAGGTAATCCATCTTCAGAAATTACCCATTGAACATCATCTCTGTCCAATGGCTCAATATTTATAGAAGTCCAGTCTCCAAAGCCATTAGTAAAATCACCTTGACCTTCTACTTCACCCCAGAATACAATATTATCATACGTTGCTTCGCATTCTTTAGTTACTTTACCTAAAGTAACATTTACTGCTCCACTTGCAAGGCTCATTTTTAAGATATTACAGTTTGCTCGTGAAGCCATAACACAAGGTATAGTTATATCTGCCCCTTCTCCATTTGCACCTAAGCCCATTACAGTTGGAGCAGCACCAGTATTGTTACAAACTATTAGTGCTATTGCACCTGCAGCTTGTGCAGCATTTCCTTTTACAAAGAAGCTACACTCTCCTCTATCCAAGAATACTATCTTTCCTGTAGCAACAGTAGTCAAAGTTTCACATCCATCTAGGACAGTTCCAGGAGTTCCATCTCCATTGCCGTCAATAGCTTGTCCGTCCTCACCAATAATTACATCACCAGTAACAGGTGCAAAATTTTGAACGCCAATAGTACCGGGCACTATTTCATATTCTCCAGCTATTGACGCTGGTGAATTTACTGTCATGGCATATTGTGCAGATAGGGATGATCCGATTAGGAACATCATAGCAACACTTGCCATCATTTTTTGTGTAAAATTTTTCATCATAATTAGATTCTATTTTGATTTTGATTAAGAATTAAAATTAGCAAATCCAGGTTGTACTAGATTCACTGCAATAATACAATAGTTTTAGATTTGAAACAAATTCTAAATTAAGAATCTGATAACAAATGTCTTATTAAATACTACTTAATTATTATTTACCCTACCTTTTACTATTAAAATTAGCTTTTACATCCAAAAATGCTCAATAATAAAATACTTATTGAAACCCATATTAGAAACTTAATAATAAATATCCTCAAGAATATACCCTTAAAATAATGTATTTATTATTCAAGTCAAATCAAAAAAAAAGGGAATACCAAATGGCATTCCCTTTTTACATTTATAATTAGTTAAAACTTATGCTTCAACTTCCTCAATAAGGTTATTGCCTTCAACTGCTTCAACTTTCAGTTCTCTAAACTTCTTAGATCCAGTACCTGCAGGTATTAATTTACCAACAATTACATTTTCTTTCAATCCATTTAAGTAATCAGACTTTGCACTCATGGCAGCTGTGCTTAATACTTTTGTTGTCTCTTGGAATGATGCAGCTGAGATCCAGCTGTAAGTACCCAATGAGGCTCTAGTAATACCTTGCAGCAAAGGCTGTGAAGTTGCAGAAATTGCATCCCTTACTTCAACCAATGTTTTATCATTTCGTTTAAGTAATGAATTCTCTTCTCTTAGTTGTCTAATAGTAACTATTTCACCTAGTTGAAGATTTGTAGATCCTCCTGGTTCTGAAACAACTTTCTTGTCAAAAATGTTATCATTTTCTTCAAAGAAATCATGCTTATTAACCGCTTCACCTTCTAGGAATGTAGTATCTCCTGGATCTACAATCCTTACATCTCTCATCATCTGCCTAACAATTACCTCAATATGCTTATCGTTAATGTTAATACCTTGAGATCGGTAAACCTCTTGTACACCATTAACTAAGTAATATTGCACTGCAAACGGTCCTTTGATATTTAAAATATCATTAGGAGCTGTTGCACCATCAGATAGTTGATTACCTGCTCTAATAAAATCTCCCTCTTGTACTAAGATATGGCTACTCAGTCCAACTAGATATTTTCTTCTTTGTCCTGTCTTCTCATCATCAAGGAATAGTTCTCTATTACCTCTCTTAATTTTACCAAAACTTACTATACCATCGATTTCAGCTACAGTAGCAGGGTTAGAAGGATTTCTAGCTTCAAACAACTCAGTTACCCTTGGAAGACCCCCAGTAATATCCTGAATCTTCCCTACATTTCTAGGTATTTTCACTATTTTCTGTCCACTTTCTATTTCCTGACCATCCTCTATAGATATATACGATCCTACTGGAAGAGTATAACTCTTTAAATCTTCACCTGAAGGTGATACAATATGTATAACTGGAATCTTCTTCTTATTTTTAGATTCAATTACTACTTTGTCAGCATATCCAGTTTGCTCATCTCTTTCAACTCTAAAGTTAACTCCTTCCTCTATTGCTTCAAATTTTGCAATACCTGCAAATTCAGAGATAATAACGTTGTTGAATGGATCCCATTCACAAATAACATCTCCTCTCTTTATTTTAGCTTTGTCTTTAACTTTGATCTCAGATCCGTATGGAATATGATGAGTAGTATGTACTTTTCTTGTTTCAGAATCTAAAACCCTAACTTCTCCTGATCTAGATAAGATAATTTTTGCACCTTCAGCTTGTGTTATTTTGATATTATCAAATTCAACAATTCCATCAAATTTAGAAGTGATTTCTGATTCTGTCTTAGTTACAGATGCTATACCCCCAACGTGGAAAGTACGAAGTGTCAACTGAGTACCTGGCTCCCCAATGCTTTGAGCTGCAATGATACCTACAGCATCACCAATCTCTGCAATTCTTCCAGAAGCAAGGTTTTTACCATAACATTTAGAACAAACTCCATTTCTTGTTTCACAAGTCAACACTGATCTGATAGTAACTGTCTCAACGCCTCTTAATTCTAATTCATCAGCGATCTGAGGAGTTATATATTCAGCTGCTTTAACTATTACTTCGTCAGTGTTTGGATCTACAACATTGTCAAGAGCATATCTACCTACAATTCTTTCAGATAAAGTTTCTACAACACTGTCATTATCTTTTAATGCTGTTGTATCTATACCTCTTAATGTATCACAATCATATTCATTGATGATTACATCTTGAGCTACATCCACTAACCTTCTTGTAAGATATCCTGCATCTGCCGTCTTTAAGGCTGTATCGGCAAGTCCTTTTCTAGCACCGTGAGTTGAGATAAAGTATTCCAATACTGACAAGCCATCAAGGAAGTTTGCAAGGATTGGATTTTCGATAATCGCTGGTCCAGTATCCGAAGATTTTCTAGGCTTGGCCATCAATCCTCTTAGTCCTGCTAACTGTTTAATCTGTTGTTTAGAACCCCTCGCTCCAGAGTCAAGCATCATATATACTGAGTTAAACCCGTCTTTGTGTTGAGATAATTCTCTCATTAGGTTCTCAGTAATCATGTTATCCGCAAATGTCCATTTGTCGATTACTTGATTATATCTTTCGTTAGGTGTAATTAGACCCATGTTGTAATTATCCCAAACTTCATCTACTTCAACTTGAGCATTTAAAAGTGTAGCTTCCTTAACTGAAGGAGTAATAAGATCTCCTAAGTTAAAAGACAATCCTCCTCTAAATGACCAGTAGAATCCCATATCCTTAATCTTATCAAGGAATATAGCAGTCTTTCCAAAATCGGCTTTTAATATGATTCCAGAAATTACTTTCTTAAGGTTCTTTTTGGTCAACAAAACATTCATGAACCCGATAGACTCAGGGATAGCTTGGTTGAAAATAACTCTACCTACAGTAGTTTCTACTCTTTGCAATGTCATTGTACCATCTTCTGCTTCTACTCTAGCTCTAACTTTTATAGGAGCATGAAGATCAATAGCACCTTCATCATAAGCAATTATAACCTCCTCAGCTGAATAAAAAATCATATTCGCACCTTTCACATCTTTACCTAATCTTGCTTTAGTTAAGTAATAAAGTCCCAAGACCATATCTTGAGAAGGCAGTGTTATTGGTGAGCCATCTTGAGGGTTTAGCATGTTGTGAGCAGATAACATCAACACCTGAGCTTCTAATATTGCAGCGTGGCTTAATGGTACGTGTACCGCCATCTGATCCCCGTCAAAATCGGCATTAAAGGCTCCACATACCAGAGGATGCAATTGAATTGCTTTACCTTCTATCAATGTAGGTTGGAAGGCCTGAATTGATAATCTGTGAAGCGTAGGTGCTCTGTTAAGCATTATTGGATGCCCTTTAAGAATATTCTCAAGGATTTCCCAAATAACAGGCTCTTTTCTATCTACTAGTTTCTTAGCAGATTTTACTGTTTTAACTATGCCTCTTTCAATCAGTTTTCTAATGACAAAAGGCTTAAACAATTCTGCTGCCATTCCTTTAGGAAGACCGCATTCATGTAATTTCAAAGTAGGTCCTACAACAATAACAGATCTACCTGAATAATCAACCCTCTTTCCTAGAAGGTTTTGTCTAAATCTTCCTTGTTTTCCCTTTAGGATATCACTTAATGACTTAAGAGCTCTTCCACCTTCTGCCTTTACAGCATTAGATTTTCTAGAGTTATCAAATAATGAATCGACTGCCTCTTGAAGCATTCTTTTTTCATTTCTTAAAATTACCTCTGGTGCTTTAATTTCCAAAAGTCTCTTAAGTCTATTATTTCTAATAATAACTCTTCTGTATAAATCATTCAAATCAGAAGATGCAAATCTACCTCCATCCAATGGAACTAGTGGTCTCAATTCTGGTGGAATAACTGGTAAATATTGAATAATAGCCCATTCTGGCTTATTATCCATCACCTTGTTTCCTTCTCGAAAAGCTTCAACAACTCTTAATCTCTTAAGGGCCTCAGATTTTCTTTGTTGAGAAGTTTCAACAGATGCTTTATGTCTTAATTCATTAGACAAATTAGCTAAATGCAATCTTTCTAATAGATCAAAAATTGCTTCAGCACCCATTTTAGCAATAAACTTGTTAGGGTCTGTATCGTCTAATAATTGATTTTCTTTTGGTAAAGTATCAAGAATTTCAAAGTATTCTTCCTCAGTTAATAAATCATATTTCTCTGAAGAGCCTTCTTTAATACCTGGTTGAATAACTGCATATTTTTCATAATATACAATTGATTCAAGATTCTTAGAGGACATACCTAAAAGGTATCCAATCTTATTAGGCAAACTTTTGAAAAACCAAATGTGGACAACAGGCACAACTAATTTGATGTGTCCCATTCTTTCTCTTCTGACTTTTTTCTCAGTCACTTCTACCCCACATCTATCACATACT
This sequence comes from Saprospiraceae bacterium, assembly GCA_037968395.1. GTDB lineage: Bacteria > Bacteroidota > Bacteroidia > Chitinophagales > Saprospiraceae > JADKBO01. The sequence goes on from JBBKVK010000127.1 coordinate 41,239, forward strand.
ATACCTTTATACCTGATTCTTTTATACTTTCCGCAGTAACATTCATAATCCTTTACTGGCCCAAATATTCTTTCGCAGAATAATCCGTCTCTTTCTGGCTTATATGATCGATAGTTGATCGTTTCAGGCTTCAAGACTTCTCCAAATGATCTTTCTAAGATATCATCTGGGGAGCTTAGGCTTATTGTGATTGAGTCAAATTCTCTTGCTACTCTATTTACTTTTTGTTTAAATGCCATGTTTATTTATATCAAGGATTTAATAATTATTGAAATTTCACATCAAGAGCTAAACCTCTCAACTCGTGTACCAATACGTTAAATGATTCTGGAATGCTTGGTTCTGGAAGATTATCTCCCTTTACAATTGCTTCATAAGCTTTTGCTCTACCTAGAATATCATCAGATTTGATCGTTAAAAGTTCTCTTAGGATATTAGCTGCACCATATGCCTCTAATGCCCAAACTTCCATTTCTCCAAATCTCTGACCACCAAATTGAGCCTTACCCCCTAATGGTTGCTGGGTAATTAATGAGTATGGACCAATAGATCTAGCATGCATTTTATCATCAACCATGTGTGATAATTTAAGCATGTAGATAACTCCTACCGTTGCTTGTTGATGGAATCTATCTCCTGTGCCACCATCATATAGGTATGTTTGTCCCAATTCTGGAAGGTTAGCATCGATTACATGATCATTTATTTCAGCTAATGAAGCTCCATCAAAAATTGGAGTTGCAAATTTCAACCCCTTCACTTTTCCGGCCCAACCAAGTACTGTTTCGAATATTTGACCTAAGTTCATCCTTGATGGTACTCCAAGTGGATTCAATACTATATCTACTGGTGTTCCGTCCTCAAGGAAAGGCATATCTTCCTCTCTTACAATTCTTGATACAATTCCTTTATTTCCGTGTCTTCCCGCTAATTTATCACCAACCTTTAGTTTTCTCTTCTTAGCTAAATAAACTTTTGCTAATTTAAGTACACCTGCTGGTAACTCATCACCGATACTAACGTTGTATTTCTCTCTTTTATACCTACCTAATTCCTCATTAAGTTTGATATTGTAATTGTGTAATAAACTTGCAACTAACTTATTAGTGTCAACTTCTTTAGTCCAATTACTGTAATCGACAGAAGAGAAATCAATATCTTTTAAAACTTTAGATGAGTATTTTGTACCCTTAGATATCAATTCTTCTTTATAGACACTCTTTACACCTTCAGAAACTTGACCTTCAACTAAAGTCATAAGTTTATCAATAAGTAAAGTCTTAAGTTCATTTATGATAATAGCATGCTCATCGTCTAGTTTAGCTAGCAATTCCTTTTCCTGAATTTTTTGGAATTTGTCTTTTTTAGCTCTAGCGAATAATTGCTTATCAATGACCACTCCTTTAAGTGATGGAGGTGCTTTTAATGATGCATCTTTTACATCTCCAGCTTTATCACCAAATATAGCTCTCAGAAGTTTTTCTTCAGGAGTTGGATCTGTTTCTCCTTTTGGTGTGATTTTACCAATTAGAATATCACCTTCTTTTACCCAAGCTCCAACTCTAATAATTCCATTTTCATCTAAGTCTTTAGTAGCCTCTTCGCTCACATTAGGAATATCACAAGTTAATTCTTCCTCTCCTAACTTAGTATCTCGTATATCTAGCTCAAAATTTTCAATGTGAAGAGAAGTAAATATATCTTCTTTTACTATTCTTTCAGATAATACAATCGCATCCTCAAAGTTATACCCTTTCCAAGGCATAAAGGCAACCATTAAGTTTTGTCCTAAAGCCAATTCACCTTTTTCAGTTGCATAACCTTCACACAATAATGACCCTTTAGTTACTCTTTCACCTTTCTTTACAATAGGCTTTAGATTGATACAAGTTCCTTGGTTGGTTCTTGCAAACTTCGTAAGATTATATGTTTTACTATCGTCTATAAAAGATACTAACCTTTCTTCATCCGTTCTATCGTACTTAATTCTAATTTGATTAGCATCTACATATTCTACAACACCGTCACCTTCTGCATTGATCAACATCCTAGAATCTTCCGCGACTTTTGCTTCAATACCTGTTCCAACGATAGGAGACTGAGGCTTAATTAAAGGTACAGCTTGACGTTGCATGTTAGATCCCATCAAGGCTCTGTTAGCGTCATCGTTTTCTAAGAAAGGAATCAATGAAGCAGAAACACCAACAATCTGGTTAGGTGCAATATCTATATATTCGATTTCTTCTGGGCCAAGAACGGGGAATTCCCCGTGTTCTCTACATTTAATCTTATCACTAAGGAAGGCTCCTTTATCATCAACTCTCGCATTGGCTTGAGCGATTCTCTTATAATCTTCACCTTCTGCGGATAAGTAATCTTCACTACCATCTAATTGAACAAAGCCATTTGTAACTTTTCGATAAGGAGTCTCCAAGAATCCCATCTTATTAACTTTGGCATGTACACACAATGTAGAAATTAGACCAATGTTTGGACCTTCTGGTGTCTCAATAGTACAAAGTCTTCCATAGTGAGAGTAGTGAACATCTCTTACCTCGAAACCTGCTCGTTCTCTTGAAAGACCACCAGGTCCAAGTGCAGAAATTCTTCTCTTATGAGTAATTTCTGATAATGGGTTTGTCTGATCTAAAAACTGAGATAATTGAGATGTACCAAAAAATGAGTTGATTACAGAAGATAAAGTTCTTGCATTTATCAAATCAATTGGTGTAAATACCTCGTTATCTCTAACGTTCATTCTTTCTCTAATAGTTCTAGCCATTCTAGCAAGACCAACACCAAATTGAGCATATAACTGTTCTCCAACAGTTCTTACCCTTCTGTTACTTAAGTGATCAATATCATCTAATTCGGCTTTTTGGTTAACCAGTTCTACAAGATACTTGACAATCTGAATGATATCATCTTTAGTTAATACTAAAGTTTCAATATCAGTAGTTAAAGACAACTTTCTATTAATCTTATATCTACCAACTTCACCTAAATTATATCTCTTATCAGAGAAGAATAATTTATCAATAATACCTCTTGCTGTTTCTTCATCTGGCGGATCAGTGCCTCTTAATTGTCTATAGATTTGAGTTACCGCTTCTAATTCTGAAGAAGATGGATCTTTTTGAAGGGTATTATAAATTATACTATAATCAATTGTTAAATCTTCCTTTTGAAGAATTATAGTATCAGTTTCAGCATCTTTAATTAAATCGATGTTTTCTTCATCCAATACTACATCTCTTTCAATGATGATTTCATTTCTTTCAATAGTTACAACTTCACCTGTATCCTCATCAACGAAATCTTCTATCCATTTTCTAAGAACTCTTGCAGCAAGTTTTCTACCAATGGCTTTTTTCAAATTCTTGTCAGTAACTGTAATTTCTTCTGCTAAATCGAATATATTTAATATATCTTTATCAGAATCGAAACCGATTGCTCTAAGCAATGTTGTTACAGGGAATTTTTTCTTTCTATCTATATAGGCATACATTACTGAGTTAATATCAGTAGCAAATTCCATCCAAGCACCTTTAAAAGGAATTACCCTAGCAGAATAAATTGCAGTACCATTCGGGTGATATGTTTGACTAAAAAATACTCCAGGAGACCTATGTAATTGAGAAACTACCACTCTCTGAGCACCATTTATAAGGAAAGTACCCTTTGGTGTCATGTATGGTATATTACCTAAAAATACATCCTGAACTATAGTCTGAAAATCTACGTGTTCTTCGTCATTACATGACAACCTTAATTTAGCTTTTAGAGGTACACTGTACGTTAGTCCTCTCTGAACACATTCTTCAATTGAATATCTTGGTGGATCAACGAAATAGTCTAGAAACTCTAATACAAAAATGTTTCTTGCATCAGTAATTGGAAAATTTTCTTGAAAAACCCTAAAAAGTCCTTCGTTCATCCTGTTTTCAGGAGTAGTATCTAACTGGAAAAATTCCTGAAAAGATTTTAATTGAATCTCTAACAAATCAGGATAGTACGATGGTAATTTTATTTTTCCAAAATTAACACGTTCCTTTTGGTATTCTGTAGCTATTCCTGTAGAAGCCATCTTATAAGTTTATTAGTGGTTAACAGTTAAAAGACTTAACTGTTTAAAATTGAGATCAAACCTAAAAATTTTAAACGACGATAGGCTTATCGATATTGCATACCGATAAGCCATAGTCATTTATTGTTATAAAGACTGTATTTTGATCAAATAGTCCTTATTGACTGTCAAATTACTTCAATTCAACAGATGCACCCGCTGCTTCAAGAGCTGCTTTAATGCTTTCTGCCTCAGCCTTAGCTACACCTTCCTTTAAAGTTGAAGGGGCAGCATCTACTAGATCTTTAGCTTCTTTAAGCCCTAAACCTAATAAATTTTTAACTTCTTTTACTACGCCAAGCTTTGCAGCTCCACCAGAAGTTAATACTACATCGAATTCAGTTTTTTCTTCAGCAGCATCATCACCACCAGAAGCGGGACCTGCAACCATTGAAACCGCAGCCGCAGCTGGTTCAATACCGTATTCGTCCTTTAAAATTGTTGCTAATTCACTTACCTCTTTAACAGTAAGATTTACTAATTGTTCTGCAAATGCCTTAATATCAGCCATTTTTAATTTGTTTTAAGTTTAAATAATAAGTTTATATGGCGTTGTCTTGGAAGCCGTAATTAATTTGCTCTTTCTTCAAGAGCTTGTACAATACCTGCAAGTTTGTTACCACCCGATTTAAGAGCACTAATAACATTTTTAGCAGGAGATTGTAATAAGGTGATGATTTCCCCAAGTAATTCATCTTTAGATTTAAGTGCAATTAATGCATCAATCTGATCATCACCTAAAAATATTCCTGAGTCAATGTAAGCCGCCTTTATAAAAGGCTTAGTATCCTTTTTTCTAAAGTCTTTAATAACTTTAGCAGGAGTATTACTTACACTTGTAAACATTAGCGTAGTTGGACCCTTTAAAACCTTCATTAAAGGTTCGTAGTTCTTTTCTTCGCCAAAAGACTCTAAAGCCTTAATTGCAAGAGTATTCTTCACAACCTTAACTTCGATATCTTTATCGTAACATGCTTGTCTAAAAGCATTAATTTTTGCTACTGATAAATTTGAAGAATCTGCAATATAGAAATATTCATGATTCTCAAACTTTTCTTTTAGTTCCTGTATAACCAGGCCTTTATCTGACTTTTTCATTTTTTTTCTGTTAAGAAGTTAACTAAACTTTTTTAGGATCAATTTTAATCCCAGGACTCATTGTACTTGCCATAGTAATGGATTTCATATAAATCCCTTTAGCAGTACTTGGCTTCATTTTTTCAAGGGTAGAAATAAACTCTCTTGCATTTTCCGTTAGGCTTTCCGCTCCAAAAGATACTCTACCAATTGTTGTATGAATGATTCCATACTTGTCAACTCTAAAAGAAATCTTACCTTTCTTAACATCATTAACTGCAGATGCTACATCTAAAGTTACAGTACCAGTTTTAGGATTTGGCATAAGATTCCTAGGTCCTAAAATTCTACCTACTTGTCCTACTTTAGCCATAACATCAGGAGTAGCAACGATAACATCTACATCAGTCCATCCACCTTTTATTTTAGTGATGTACTCATCTAATCCTACATAATCAGCTCCTGCATCTTTTGCATCTTGTTCTTTGTCACTATTACAAAGTACAAGTACAGTTTTAGTCTTACCAGTGCCATTAGGTAAAGTTACTGTTCCTCTTAAAGCTTGATCCGCTTTTCTTGGATCAACACCCAATCTTATGTGTAAATCCACAGAAGCATCAAACTTTGTTGTGTTTACTTCTTTAACGAGACTAGTCGCCTCAGAAAGAGAATAAAGTCTTTCAGCTTCTACTTTAGCTTCAGCTTCTTTTCTCTTTTTAGTTAGTTTTGCCATTTAACATGTGTTTTGAGGTATTAACGTATCAAATGATTTGATACTCCCTACCTATGTTTTTAAATAAATTTCTATTTAAGCTTCTGCTTTATCCCAAGGAGCTGCACCTGAAACAGTGATTCCCATTGATCTTGCAGTACCAGCAATCATTTTCATCCCTGATTCAACAGAGAATGAATTTAAATCTGGATTTTTGTCTTGTGCGATTGCTTTTATCTGATCCCATGTTACAGAACCTACTTTATCTCTATTAGGAACTGAAGATCCGCTTTTTAATTTAGCAGCTTCTAAAAGTTGTATTGCAGCAGGTGGTGTTTTTACGATAAAATCAAAAGACTTATCTTTATAAACAGTAATAACAACAGGTAATATCTTACCAGGGCTATCTTGGGTTGCTGCATTAAATCTTTTGCAAAACTCCATTATATTTACACCCTTAGCACCTAGTGCTGGACCAACTGGAGGAGATGGGTTTGCTGCGCCACCTTTTACTTGTAATTTGATGAAAACTTCTATTTCTTTTGCCATTTTAGCTTTTTTATAATCAATTAAAGTACTTTGTTCACTTTAGGGAAGCAATCTATTAGATCTAAAGTAATTTATTATGATTGTTTTTCAACTTGAGAGAAATTAAGTTCAACCTCGGTTCCTCTACCAAATATTTTTACTATTACTATTAACTTTTTCTTTTCTTCATTTACTTCTTTGATGTCACCAACAAAGTCTTTGAAAGGTCCATCTATTATCTTAATAGTTTCATTCTCAATAAAAGGATCAATCATCATTGCACCTCCTTCTTGAGAAGCATCCACTTTACCTAACATTCTATTAGCTTCAGTTTCACTCATTGCGATAGGTCTGGTTCTTCCTAAAAAGTGCATTACATTTGTAATTCCAGAAATAGCTTGTATCATTTCTCCAGAAAATTTTTCTGGAACTGCTTCTACTAAAATATAGCCTGGTAAAATATTCCTGTCAATGGTTTGCTTTTTACCATTTCTCATTTTGAATACTTTCTCAATAGGAACCACAATCTGAGTGACCACTTCGCCCCATCCATTTCTTGAAATTTCAAGGTCAATATACTCTTTAATCTTCTTCTCTTTTCCGCTGATTACTCTTAAGGAGTACCACTTAGTATTTGATTCACTCATTAAAATATTTTTTTTCTTACAGCTGATAAATAGCAGATAAAACAGTATTTGCTATAGTATCCATAAGTAATGTTACAAGAGCAAAAACCACAGATGCTACTAGTACAACTTTTGTTGCTGAAAGCAACTCAGGCCAAGTTGGCCATGTTACGTTGTGTACTAATTCATCAAAGCTCTCCTTAATATACAATTTCAAGCTATTCATAATAATATTTATTTTAAGGATATTGGAATTCCAAATATCCAACAATTATTTAATATCTGTGCAGGGGAGACAGGATTCGAACCTGCAACTTGCGGTTTTGGAGACCGCTGCTCTGCCAATTGAACTACTCCCCTAAATGAAATTTAACAAAAGAGAAAAATTAAGCATTCTTTCGAATGCTTAATTTCTCTTCGATAAATTATATTTCTGAAGTAATAATTACGCTATTATTTCGGTAACTTGTCCTGCTCCAACAGTTCTACCGCCTTCTCTAATTGCAAATCTAAGTCCTTTAGACATTGCAATAGGATTCACTAAGCTTACTTCTAATGTAACGTTATCACCAGGCATTACCATTTCAACACCTTCAGCTAACTTACAATCACCAGTTACATCCGTTGTTCTAAAGTAGAACTGTGGTCTATAACCATTAAAGAATGGAGTATGTCTTCCACCTTCTTCTTTAGAAAGTACATATACTTCACATTTAAAATGGTGGTGAGGCTTAACAGATCCTGGCTTACAAATAACCATTCCCCTTTTAATGTCCTCTTTATCAATACCTCTAAGTAAGATTCCAGCATTATCACCAGCTTCTCCTCTATTAAGTATTTTTCTAAACATTTCCACTCCTGTTACCGTAGATGTAAGTGGTTTAGCACCTAATTTCATCATACCGATAATTTCAACAGGCTCGTTAACGTTAACTATACCAGTTTCAATTCTACCAGTTGCTACTGTACCTCTACCAGTAATGGAGAATACATCTTCGACAGGCATCAAGAATGGCTTGTCAATTTCTCTCAATGGCTCAGGAATGTGAGAATCAACTGCTGCCATCAATTCTTTGATTGCTGCTGTTCCTTCTGGAGTACCTTCAAGCGCTTTAATTGCTGATCCTTGTACAATTGGGCCATCTTCTTCGAATCCGTATTGATCTAAAAGTTCTCTAACTTCCATTTCAACCAATTCTAACATTTCTGGATCTTCAACTAGATCCACTTTGTTCATGAAAACAACGATTTTAGGAACTCCAACCTGACGACATAACAGTATGTGCTCTCTAGTTTGAGGCATAGGACCGTCAGTGGCTGCTACTACTAATATAGCACCATCCATTTGAGCGGCTCCAGTGACCATGTTTTTTACATAATCGGCGTGACCTGGACAGTCAACGTGAGCATAATGTCTTGCATGAGTCTCATATTCAACGTGAGCCGTATTAATTGTGATACCTCTTTCTTTTTCTTCAGGTGCTCCATCAATTGAGTCATAGTCTGCTTTTTGAGCAAGACCTTCTAAAGATAAGATGTAAGTAATTGCCGCAGTAAGAGTCGTCTTACCGTGATCTACGTGACCAATTGTACCTATGTTTACGTGAGGTTTGGTCCTTTCGAATGTTCCTTTAGCCATCGCTTAAGTTTTTTTTCAGATTTAAAATATAATTACCAAATAATATCATATTGAGCCAATGAAGGGAATTGAACCCCCGACCCCTTCCTTACCATGGAAGTGCTCTACCCCTGAGCTACATTGGCCAAAAGTTCAATACATTCCTGTATTAACTCAATACTATAATGAGCGGGAGACGAGACTCGAACCCGCGACCCTCAGCTTGGAAGGCTGATGCTCTACCAACTGAGCTACTCCCGCTTAAAATACTCTTATAAAATATATGTGGGGGTGGTAGGATTCGAACCTACTCAGCCGAAACATTGGATTTACAGTCCAACCTACCTCTCCAACTGTAGCGCACCCCCATGTTTCAATCACCCAATGATCAATATAC
>JBBKVK010000128.1:0-3921 GCA_037968395.1 Saprospiraceae bacterium
ATAATATTTTTAACATTTTCAAAACAGACTTTGATAAAATATTACGTCTTATTAGAGAAAAGGTTATTTTTGACCTTAATTTTAAATCAATAATTATTATATTAATATGAAAAACATTCTTTTAATCGCAGTATCCTTTTTAATGGCTTTGAATGTAAATGCTCAGGATGCAAAGAAACTTTTAAAAAGTGCATCTAAAGATTTTGCAAAATTCAATCAAGACCAAATTGGTAACAAAGATGATTTGACCACTGCCATCGATGCTATTAATCAAGCTTTTGCTATTGACGGAGTATCTGATGATGCCGGCGCATGGGTTACCAAAGGCGAAATTTACAATGGAATAGCAGATTCAGAAATGAAATCTAAACTGATTAATTCTGAATATACTATAAAGACACCTACTGCGGCAACTACAGCTTTGGAGGCTTTCAAAATGGCACTAGATAAAGCTGCTAAAAAAACACATACTAAAGATGCAGTCAATGGACTTAAAGAGAATGAATCTCATTTAAGTAATATGGCCATCACCCATTTTCAAAAAGGCAACTATGCCGATTCTTATGAAAATTTTAAAGCTGCTAACTTAGCTCACGACTTATTAAAAGCAAATGGAGCTGACAGTAGATTAGATGATGCTGCTGTAATGAAAGATCAATCATTCTATACCGCTATTAGTGGATACTATGGAGAAAAAGGGGATGAAGTATTGCCACTTTTTAAGAAGTTATACGCTATGGGTAGTGAAGAAGCCTTGGTTTATGAAGCTTTATATTCTTTAACTTCATCGACAAATAAAGAAGAAGCTTTAGGATATCTAAATGAAGGTAGAAAGAAGTTTCCTGAAAACACATCACTCCTTTTTAGTTTGATCAACCATTATTTAGGAGCTGGTGAACTGGATAAATTAGTTGAAAATCTTAAAGCGGCTATGGCTGCTGAACCTGATAATGTCTCTGTAATTAACACTACTGGAAACGTATATGAACAATTAAGTAATAAGGAGAATGAAGCAGGCAATGCAGCTAAAGCAACTGAATATATGGATTTGGCTAAAGATTATTATGGTCAAGCATTAGCAAAAGATCCAGATAATTTTGATGCAAATTATAGTATTGGTGCAGTTTACTACAACGATGCAGCTTCAATGACTGCTACTATTAATGAATTGGCTCAAGACTATTCTGCAGCAGGAACTAAAAAATATGAAACTGCTAATGCTAAAATGATGTCTCTTTTTGATAAAGCATTACCGTATTTTGAAAAAGCATATGCCGCTAAAGGAGATGATTCTAATACAATGATAGCTCTTAAAGAGATCTATGTAAGAAAAGGTAATATGGATAAGGCTAATGAATTAAAAGCAAAAATGGGACAGTAGTTTGTCCTTTGTAATAGGTTTTTTAGTAAAGAAATAAAATATCGTAAAAAGGGCTTTCTTGATTGATCAAGAAAGCCCTTTTTTTATTTGTGTTAATATTGATGCCAGCTAAAATGTATTTAAATCACTTAAATAGTAAAAACTAGTTTTTTATTACCCATTCCACCCATGATCCGTCAAATACAGACAGATTTTGATAGCCTGCTATCTCAGCAGCGAGCAGTATAATACAGGCAGTAATACCTGAGCCACACGTAAAAACTAAATCTTTTTTATTTAATTTCAGACTGTTAAAGATTGTAATCAATTCTTCTTTTGACTTAAACCTTCCTTTATCTAGCACCGATGCAAAAGGCAAGTTAATAGAGGTAGGGATGTGCCCACTTCTTAAGTTTGGTCTTGGTTCTGGACTGGTACCGTTAAATCGCCCACTTGATCTAGCATCTATGATGATAGCATCTTCACTCTTTATAATTTTTTTGATTTCTTCCATACTTTTGACTTGTTCTGGACAAAATTCCACTTTGATGTTTCCTTTATAAGTGCTCTCTTTTTTTACTTTTGGTTCAGTTGCATAGTTTTTACTTATCCACCCAGGCAAGCCACCATCTAATACTGAAACGTTATAAAACCCCATCGCATTAAACATCCACCTAGCTCTTGGGCTTGAGTAGTTGCCTATATCGTCATACACTATGATATTTGAGTTTATATTTATTCCAAGAGCTCTAGCTTTTTCTTGGAATACGACTGGAGTGACAAGCATGCTTACAAGTTCAATATTTTTTAAGCTAAAATCATTTTGGATATCAAAGTAACTAGCCCCTTTTATTTGTAAATCCTTTAATTGAGTATCTATTCCAGTCTTATTATTGGGAAGACTTGCATCTAATATTATTAAATTAGGGTCTGTCATATTATTATTAAGCCAATCTGGTGTGACTATAGGAGGTTGCATGCTTTATGTTTTAAATTAATAATAAAAAAGCCCTTATTGTATTCAAATAAGGGCTTTTGATAATTATTTCTTTCTTGTTTCTTTATCTCTATCGATCACAGTTTGTATTTGGAATACTTTTAAGTTTTTACCTATGATCTTCCTTTCTCGATTGATAACATAAAGTTCTGGGGTAATGTCCACATAGTATTTAGCATATATTGATCTGTTTGTTGGATCGTGAACAGTAGTAAACGGCATGTTTACTTTTTTGATATATTTTTTCCATTCTGCATCAGTAGTTTCTATAGCTATTGCCATAACGTCGACTTCCTTTTTATTTGCAATATAATAGTCAATTAACTTTGGAGTTTGCTCTTGGCAGTGCTCACAATCAGGATTAAACATATAGACTACCAAATAGTCTGCCTTTTTACTCAATAAATCTTGAGTTGCTCCAAATTGATCTTTTGAAATAACATTAGGTGCAGGACCTCCTACTAAACTCTGCGCCATTTCATGAGCTCTTCCTTGAAAAGCATTAGTCTGAATTGTATCTGCCCAAAAAGCCTTCTCTAAAGTAAAATAGTTCTGAATCATATGGACGAAAACAGCTTCGGGATCCATTAAGGTTGTCTTTGTTGGCTCATACTGCTTTACAATCCAATTTGTAAACACTTTGTAATATTCAGGGTATGATTCTACTTGATCAACAAGGTATGTAGCCGAAGAAATAATGCTATCAGGATTTTGAGCAGTTAATTCCGACATGTATCTTTTTAACTTATTACCTATCATAGGAGTATGCAATAGTCTTCTATCATTAAAGTCTATCATGTTCCAAAAGTCTCTTCTGTATTGTACAACTTGCATTTCACTAGAAAGGTCTTCTCTAAGTCTTGGGTTTTGACCACCCATTTTGAAATTTGTAAATAAACTTCCTGGGTGTTCATCTGCTATTTTTTGTAAAAATGCTTCTCTCTCTGCATCTAGTTTTTGACGCATCGCTTTTGCATCATTATACTCTTTTGAGTCTTTTTCATATTTTTGCATTCTTTCATTATAGGTTTGGATTCTTGGATTCATTGTGCCCTCATAAACAGCTGTCTTGTAATAGAGATCATTATCTACCGACCCACTTATTTTCATGGTGTTGACAATGTCTTTCGAAGAGCATTCCATAGTAAATTTTTGATCCTCAGCCAATAGGATCTGTACATATTGATTATCAGGTAAAGACATGAAATATAGTCCTTGGGGCCATCCTTTTTCATTTATAAAGTGGGCTACTCCGTTTGTCATTATGGTAGTGTCTGCTATATAGTTTTGATCTATATATGAAGCAATTAAATTTACTCTGTGAGTGCCAGTGATATCAGTAACTTTGATAGTCATATCTGTTGCACCTCCTCTGATTGGCTCATCTATGTCATAGTCTCTTTCTGATGGTGGAATTATTGTTCTAGTTGGATTGTTGAAATTATCGCTAGATGCTGAAGATTCAGATTTTGATCCACATGCAATAATTAAGAAGAAAATTGAAAATAGTATATATCTCACTTTTAATGTTTTTTTAAAATTATTAATATTACTCATTTAATAT
>JBBKVK010000129.1:0-4408 GCA_037968395.1 Saprospiraceae bacterium
TCTAATGAGTTTTGGAGTAAATAGGTAAATTAAGTTTTAGCTAAAAAGCAATTATCCTAAATAAAATTGGTGCTTTAACTGCAATGTCTATTGATTAAATCTTAATTATGATAAATCAAACAATATTCTCTAAAATATTTCTTATTTTTACCAAGCTAAACAACCTAACCAATACCAACCAATGAAACGCCCGACTTACAAATTTTCCATTTATCTATGGATATTACTATCCTCTCTGTGTATAAAAGCTCAAGACCCTGCTTATCTCAATTTTCAGAAAAACAGGGTACTTTTCAATCCATCATTGGTCGGAGCTCAAGGAGCACAATCCTTTCAACTGAGGGCAAAGACGCAATGGAATACTGATGGAGGTAATGGCTATAAAACGGCAAGTTTCATCTATGAAGAAACCATGCCGTGTAGTATTGTAGATTATGGATTCAAAGCCAATTTTAACGAAGAAGGCAGTGGAATATACAGAACTTTTGAAGGTGGATTTTTGGCTTCAATCTTTCTACCCGCTCAAATCAAAAGACACAGTGACCACAACTTTAGGGGCGGTCTTGATTTTACATGGGGTAGGAATTCCATCGATTATTCCAGATTAATCTTTTCGGATCAATTGCATCCAAAATATGGCGATATCTACCAAACGGCTTTTCAAAATCCAAACGATGGTAGGTCTTCGGTCTATTTTAATCCTGGGGTCGGTGTTTCTATTAAGTCTTTATGGAATAAGGAGAGTAATAGGGCCATAATGACCAATATTGGAGGTGCAATGTATCGGTTTTATAGTTTAAAAGATGGAGAAGTCAATCAATCAGTATCCGTACTTGGGCTGGACAATGCAAATCCGATTCGGTGGAGTTTCTTTGCAGAAGCTGAGTTTATCCCCTATCTATACGGTAGGACATACTTAACTGTAAAACCAAGTATGGTGTATCAAAAACAAGGAGCGATTGACTACGTTGAGGCAGGATTTAGAACGGGAGTAAATCGTACTGCTGGTCTTGGATTTTACTATCATGCAAGTACAGGCACAGAATGGCCTTCTACCAAATGGGTGAGTGTAACTTTAGATTGGCTGTTTAAGGTTAGTGCAGAAAAAGCCATAGACCTCAATCTATCTTATTCTGAAAATATAGGCGGGCTTAAGAATTTAGTTGGTCCACAAATAGAATTTGGAATATCTATACACTTGGCAAAAAGTAGTGTATGTAATCTGATGGGACTAGAAGATGATGTACCCTACAATAATGAATATAGATGCCCTCTGATGGCTGTAACCCCTGGAAAACGTAAAATGTATGAGAACATTTGGTATAAGAATTAGTGTAATTGTAGTCTTGCTCTTGCCTCTGAGCCTAATTGCTCAATTGGGTTGTCCGTGTCAAGAAACCGAATGTGGTGATATCATTGCATCTTTTAAATTAGGAGGAGATAAGACTGAGGTTTGTGATGGTTCAGCTTTCCCAGGCATTAATAATTCAACGATAGTTGATGTTAGCTACTTTATTTGGGATTGGGGTGATGGCACTAGAGATAGCGTAACCACTACTGCTACGGTTAACCATATTTATAATATCGCTGCAGATAAAGTTTGTGCCAAAAAGAAATCTACGTTTGAAATTTGTCTTTTAGCCGTAAAAGAATGTGGTGCTGGACAATATTCTTGCCATACAAGTAGAAGCCCTGTATCTGTAATCCATCGTCCTATAGCAGCATTTAATTTCACGAATTCAGTTTGTGTTGATAATAAAGTGAATTTTCAAAACATGTCTTGTAATGTTGACGAAGATTTACCAGACGGATATCTTTGGACATTTCACGATGGTACAACTTCTAATGAAAAAAATCCTTCTAAAACATATACTACAACCGGAAGTTATACCATCTCTCTTACAGTAAAAAACGAATGTGGATCCAATACCACAACGCAGAACGTACAAGTTGTAGGGATTCCCGATGCCAAGGTCAAAATTTCTGCATCTGCTACCGATTCTATCGTTTGTGTAGGCGACACTATCACCTTTATAGACCTGAGTAACCAATGGGGTATCAATAATAATAAATGGTCATGGCCTGGCAATGTAAATCCTAATAGAGATACCAATGATTGGAAAATTATTTACCCTTTGCGAAAAAGAGACTCCTTATCAACGGCCATCAAGGATTC
The DNA here is from genome assembly GCA_037968395.1 of Saprospiraceae bacterium. Classification (GTDB taxonomy): domain Bacteria; phylum Bacteroidota; class Bacteroidia; order Chitinophagales; family Saprospiraceae; genus JADKBO01. The sequence continues at coordinate 2,177 of JBBKVK010000129.1, forward strand.
TCTGCCTTATATGGATACGATCATTGTAGTAGTACTAAAACCAGGAAATTATACATTTAAACTAACTTCATCGAATATTTGTGGAACAGCAGAATGGTTGTTTCCGTTAAAGGTAGTGGAGGCTCCTAAAATTGATCTCATGACCCCGCCACCGTTTTGTGAGACCGCAGAATATATGCCAATGGCCACTATTATGGGTGATTACACTTCATTGCTTTGGGAGTTTCCTGGTGGTATTCCTAGCAGTTCTACTATGTTGAATCCAGGCAAAATTACATATTCTAGTCCAGGTATTTATGATGTAACACTGAGTGTAATTGCTCCTTGTGATACGATCGTAAGAAGGACACAAGTCATAGTCAACACTAAAGCTGGAGTGACAATAGACCCAATAGCTAACCCATACTGTCAGGGTAACGGGCCAGATACACTTTCAAGTTCTGCACCTGGAGGAAAATGGAAAGGCTCTGGAATAATTGACACTGATTTAGGGATTTTTGATCCTTCTGGCCTAACACCTGGTTCATATACTATAGAATACACCGTAGGACCAGTTGGCTGTCAATCGTCTGACACGGTGAATGTTGTGGTCGTAGCATCTGAAGCATTGAATCTCGACCCTCAAATTGTTTGTGAAGATAGTCCTCCTATCCAAATGGTAGGAAGCATATCAGGTGGAACTTGGTCGGGAGATTCTATTTCTACAAGTGGAGTGCTAGATCCAACAGTATCAGGCATAGGGATCTTTAATGTTGCCTACTCGGTGACGGATGTTAATTTGTGTACTATTGAAAAAAGTACGACGATTACCGTAGAGGCATTCCCACAACTAACTTCATTGGATACTAGTCTACTTTGCACAGGCTCCGGAACTGCCAACCTAAATAACATACTTAACATCAATGCCACTCCTTCTGGAGGTACATACACGTATACCATTGGGGGATTTGGTGTTACAGAAACGATCGACCTATCCTTGTACTCCATCGATACCTTACCCATCACATTTACCTATACCAAAAATGAATGTGTGGTTACTGATAGCGCCTATATTATATTCATTGAAAAGCCCACACTTTCTGTTTCTACCGATACCAGCCTATGTGTAAATGAAGGCACTTATCAGCTCAGTGCTACAATAGGTGGTGGTGTTTGGTCAGGCGTAGGTGTGGATGCCAATGGTCTTGTAAATCTATCTACGGCAGGAGATGGCCCACAGATATACACTTACATTTTTCAAGAAGGAACCTCCTGTGAATTGTCAGACGAAGTTGTCTTAGACATAGAGGATCCATCCTCAAATTTAAGCTCTGGAGGACCTGAAGAAGACTGTCAAGGACAAAGCAACTTTACTTTTAGTGGTTTTAGTCCTTCAGGTGGGACATGGACTGGTGATTTTGTATCAGATCCAATTCTCGGCACGATTGATTTAATTAATATGACATTGGATTCATCGTACACCTATCAATATTGTATAGAAAATCCAAGTTTTCAAGATTGTCAAGCATGTGTTTCCAAACAATTTATTCTTAGATCAAACCCGATAGCGGCGTTTACGATTGATGGTCTTCCTTGCATCAATGAAGAAATCATACTTACTAGTACTTCTACAAATTTTACTTCATTAAATTGGGACCTAGGGGATGGCACCACCTCAGATCAAGATACTTTTAGACACATCTACACACAGCAGGGAAACTATCAGCTCACTTTGACTGCCACCAATCAATATGGCTGCGTACACGAGATAACTCAAGACATATACGTGACTACTAAACCCATATCTTCTTTTTTTATAGTAGCTAAAGACCTATGTACACCTTATACTTTAGAATTAAACAATCAAAGCTCAGGAGATAATATATCCTACGAATGGCTCATAAATGGGATGAGTTATCAAGACCTAAATCCTCAAAACATACAATTGGATGGCATCACAAAAGACAGTACATTTATCATAACCCTTTTGACTACCAATGAATGTGGAACTGTACCCTATATAGATTCTATCACATTGAAGCCATATCCTGTTGTTGATTTTGGGGCCAATGATTTGCAAGGATGTTCCCCATTAGAAATTGATTTTTCCAATACAACGGTGGGTAATCCTATGACTTATTTTTGGGATATGGGCAATGGTAACACCTACATTGATTCGTTACCGCCAAAGCAGACCTATACTACTACTGATACAAGCATTACAGAATATACCATTCGATTGATATCCACCAA
>JBBKVK010000130.1:0-2912 GCA_037968395.1 Saprospiraceae bacterium
GGAATTTATGCAGAAGTTTATGATGATACTGATATTATTATTCTTGATTTGACGGATGAAATTCTCGCAGGCAATGCATATACTTTGACATGGAGAAGAAAAAGTTCTTATACGAATACTGCAACTGCTGATATTGTAATTGAAGAATCTTCTGACGGGACAAATTTTACTACAAATCCAATTTTAGCGAGTACAAGTGAAAGAGTAAATTTTATAAACACTCTTGTTACAGCAAATGTCAATACTCGTTATATTCGATTAAAAGAGGAAACAGGCACAGATGATGATTTTGATTTGGATGCAGTTTCATATACAATTGGTTGCGCAACGGAGATTTGTGACAACGGTATCGATGACGATGGAGATGGATTGATAGATTGTAATGATCCTGATTGTAGTGGATTTATAGGCTGTACCGCATGTAATCTTCTTTCAAATTCAGAATTTAACAATGGGATTAATAATTGGGTCATCGAAAATACCTCACCTGCGGCCTCAACTTTATCAATTGATAATACTGGACAACTTTCAGGAGCTAATTCTGCATTTATTGATATTACAAGTTTAAGTGGATCGAATTGGCACACTCAATTAAGGCACAATAACATTCCAGTAGATGCTACAAAAACGTATAATATTAGTTTTAAAGCTAAATCTACAGGGTCGAAAATTATCAATATAAGTATTCAACAGAATGTTTCGCCTTGGACTACTTATTATTATAGTTCAGGTATTACAGTTAACCCTACTTCACAAACATTTTCTCTCTCAAACATTACAGTAACTAATACTGACAGTAATGCATCTTTCAAATTTTTCTTGAACAATGACATTGATGACATATGGATTGATAATGTAGTATTTGAAGAAGTGGGCTGCACACCTACAAGTGGCTTAGATAAAGAAGTCTGTTATTTTATCTCAGATGAGGATAATTCTAGTGGAGAAGACAAATTATATACGTTCAATTATACAAATGGAGCAAAAACACTGATTGGCCTTACTGGTACTTATAACATTGAGTCCATGGCAATTGATACTTTAAACGGTATTATATATTCTTCTACCAATAATACTTTTGGAACGGTTAATCCAACTAATGGACAATATACTGCTATTAGTTCCAACATGGGGAGTTTGAATGGTTCACTTGGGTCTATGACTATTAATGATATAGACGGAATGACTTATGATAATGTAAACAACATTATCTGGGCCACGTTACGTAGAGAAAATAACTCCACTGATGATGATTTATTGCTAAAGATTGACCCAATAACTGGTATGCCTTTTGTTAATGGTTTTGGAAGTGGTGTTGGTTATGTAGTTGTGGTTACACCTGAACACGATATAGATGACATTGCTATGGCTACTGATGGAACTTTATATGGTATATCGAATTATGGGGGCTCTGGAAATCAAAGTTTTGGATATATTAATAAAACTACAGGTGCATGGACATCCATTGGAGATTATGGCATTCAAGATGTTGAGTCACTTTCTTTTACTGCTTCAGGGCAGTTGGTAGCAACTACAGGTGACGATGGTATTCACAGTAATCAAATATTTACGATTGATGCGGTAACAGGTACTGCATATTTCATAGGTTATGTTAGCCCAGGTAATGATGTAGAAGCATGTGATTGTATCAAAGCTATATTGTCTAACCTAGCTATCGGAGATAAAGTTTGGGAAGATTTGAATGAAAATGGATTGCAAAACAGTGGAGAACCTGGTGTGAATAATGTTTTAATAAGGTTATTAGATGGGTCAGGAAATCCTGTTCTTAACGGGAATGGAAACCCTATAACAACCAACACTAATAATTTAGGAGATTACCAATTTAATGGTTTATTTCCCGGTAATTATATCGTAGAGTTTGTTTTACCAGGGAGTTCCGCTGTATTTACCCTTAAAGACGTAGGAAGCGACGATGCCATTGATAGTGATGCAAATACTTCAACTGGTAGGAGTCATGTTATTGCGCTTAACGGAAGTAATAACAACTTTAAAGTAGATGCTGGAATTCGTTATTTAACTGAGATTTGTAATAATGGAATTGATGATGATGGCGATGGTCTATTTGACTGTCAAGATACAGATTGCTTACCTATTCCTCAAGTTGCATATTCTGCAACTTATCAAACAATTGCTGACGGGAGCTATACCAATTCTTCAACTTGGTTGGGAGGAAATAAGCCACCAACCGAGGATGTTATTAATAAAAAAATATTGATTACACATGATGTTACCCTTACTGGTGCCAATCTTAAATTGGTTAACAATTCTCAATTTTATGTAATTGATGGAAGCTTTTCTTTGAACAATGGCAGTTTTATTATTGAAAATGGAGATGCTTATTTTTTCAACTCTGATTACAATTCAAATTCGGGAAGCGATTTGCAAATAACAACTAGTCAAGGGAGTATAACTGTTTACGGAGGAAGTTTTAATGTAGGACATGACTTTCAAAATATTTTAGGAAACAGGTATTTAAAAAATGTTTGTGTTACAGCCTATCAAAATTTTCAAAATGCCGAAGGGACGGATACATTGATAAATGTATGTCTGACTGCGGGGATTAGTACAAGTGGGAATTTTGATAATGCTGGCAATATGTATATTGAGGATTCTGAATTTCATCTTCCAAACGGAAATTTTGGAAACGCATCCTCATCAAGTATATCTGGTTCGGGAATGATTATTTATACAGAAAACGGCAATTTGCAGAATAATGGTTCGTGGAATATCATGGTTGACCAATATTGCATTTCAGGGAATATCAGTATTCCAATTGCTTATAGACCTGCTTCAGAAGTTTGTTCAAATATTGCAAATTTTTTTACTCCTTGTGGTTGTGGATGTCTTGTGAATTATACAGAAATATGTGACAACGGAATAGATGACGATGG
>JBBKVK010000131.1:0-34604 GCA_037968395.1 Saprospiraceae bacterium
AAGTTAAATTTTTGAATTAATTTAGTGCTGTAATAAAATTAGTTACCCAAATAAAATTTAGATATGAGCCAATATATGTCCATGGAAACATTAAAGTTTTTACTTCATGATGTGCATAATTATGAAGAAATTCTAAAATTAGATAGGTTTAAAGATTTTGACATTGAGTCGTCTGACATAATGCTTGATACTACAAAAGATTGGGCTGACAAAGAATTCTATCCGTATTATAGAGAAATGGACGAAAAGCCAGCACACTTTGAGAACGGAAGAGTTAAGAGTCATCCACAAGTTAAAAATATCATGCAACAAGCTGGTGAGAATGGCTGGATAGGTGTATGCTTTGACCATGAGCTTGGAGGAATGCAAATGCCATTTACACTTTCTAATGCCATAAACCATATACTAGAAGCAGCTAATAATCATATCCCGGGATATATTGGTCTTACAGCCGGATCTGCTAACTTAATCGCAAGTTTTGGTTCTCAAGAATTAAAAGACAAGTTCATACCTAATATGATGAAAGGTGTTTGGGCTGGTACTATGTGTCTTACAGAACCACAAGCTGGATCGTCTCTGTCAGATGTTTCTACTAGTGGTAAATTACAAGCAGATGGATCTTATAAAATCACTGGACAAAAAATATTTATCTCAGGTGGAGACCATGAAGGCGCAGAAAACTTCATTCACTTAGCATTAGTTCGTATAGAGGGAGCTCCTGCAGGGACTAAAGGCATCTCACTATTTGTCATTCCGAGATTAAGAGATGACAATGGAGCATTAGTATATAATGATGTAGCTACAGTTGGAGATTTTCAGAAGATGGGTCAAAAAGGTTACTCTACTGTTCATTTAGCATTTGGTGAAAAAGACGATTGTGTTGGATATCTAGTCGGTGAGCAAAACAAGGGACTGAAATACATGTTCCAAATGATGAATGGTGCTAGAATAGATGTTGGTATGACAGCAGCCTCAACAGCTACTGCAGCATATTATGCCTCATTACAATATGCTAGAGAAAGACCTCAAGGTCGAAGAATTGAAAGTGGAGGGAGGAAAAATGTAAATGCAGAGCAAACATTTATCATCAATCATGCTGATGTACGTAGAATGTTGTTGTTACAAAAGTCAATCATAGAAGGAGCTCTAAGCTTACTAATAGAAGCTGCCAAATATGAAGACCTAATGCACAGTGACAATAAAGAAGAAAATGAAAACAACCATTTACTTTTAGAATTTTTGACACCAATAGCAAAAACATATCCCTCAGAAAAAGGCAAAATGTCGATTGACAATGGGTTACAAATATTAGGAGGGTATGGATTTTGTAATGATTTTGTACTTCAACAATACTACAGAGACATTAGGATCATGTCACTTTATGAGGGAACTACTGGAATTCAATCTTTGGATTTACTAGGCCGAAAGGTAACCATGAAAAATGGAAAAGCATTACAGCTCCTAATGGCAAAGATAGCTGAAGTAACAGAAGAAGCATCCACTTATGATGACCTTAAACCATACGCTCAACAGCTTAGCAATTCATTGACCTCTGTCCAAGGAGTTCTAGCAAGATTAATTCCACTTGCTGTGCAGGGTGAACATGAGCAATACCTCGCTGATGCCAATATTTTTATGGAAATGGCAGGAAACGTAGTAATTGCTTACCAATGGCTAAAAATGGCTACAAAAGCAAAGCAAAATATTGTCACAAATAATATGGCGTATGATGTAGAATTTTATGAAAATAAGATTCATACTATGAAATTTTACTTTAAATATGAATTACCTAAGGTGAAATCGTGTTATGATACATTGATGAATGAAGAGTCGCTTACCATAATGGATGACAGTAGAGTAGAAATTTTTAACTAATAACAACAAATAGATGATAAATACAATTCTTGAACAAATTAATGCACAAGCTCAAAATGTTGCACCAATTGGAGCTAGAATAAAATTTGTAATAGATGACAACAATATACTTATTGATGGATCTGGTGAAAAAAATATTGTTACTTTAGATGATGCAGAAGCAGACACCTTAATCATTTGCAGTGCAGAGACATTATTAAAACTAAAGAGTGGAGATCTTAATCCAATGATGGCAGTAATGACTGGCAAAGTGAAGATTAAGGGTGATATGGGTTTAGCAATGAAGTTGCAAAGTTTAATATAATAACATCACCTATCCATATAAAAAGAGTGAAAATAGGAGCCGTAAAGCCCCTATTTTCACTCTTTTATTTTATATACACATAATTAAGTCTTGGATTTATACTTTGTATTGTTGATCTTTGGTCATTAAATATTTAAGTTGAAACTATGCAAAGAATTCTATATATTATCTGCAGCATTTATCTATGTAGCGTAGGTTATGGGCAAGTAGCAAGCGAAAATAAAACGAATAAATTTAATGCTGCACAATTACAAAGTGATCTAACAATTCTGTATTCTAGCCTAAAAGAAGTTCACCCTTCTATCCATTCATTCATTTCAAAAGACAGTTTGGATTCCTTAACTAAAACGCTATCCTCTGAAATTATCGACAGCCTTACAGAATTAGAGTTTCATACAGTTGTAAGAAAATTAATAAGAAACATAAGGTGTGGTCATATAACAGCAAGGCCTTCTTCACAATGGTACGATCAACAAGCAAAAGACTCCAAACTTATTCCTTTTGATATATTTTTACTCAATAACAGAATCTATATTAAAGAGGCTTATGATCAAGACTCCATATTAGTACCCGGAGTTGAAATCCTATCAATTGATGGAATAGATTCTAAAACCATCGTAAATGAAATGAGATCCATCCAACAGATCGATGGGTTCACAAATACGTTTGAAAATAAATCCATAGAAAAATTATTTAGGACATATTATCTGTTTTTACATGGAAGGGAAAATAGCTATGAAATTAACTATTTAGACCAAAATAAAAATACAAACAAAATTAACGTTATCGGTGGATTATCGAAACCAAAACCCAATACTGATACAACTGAAAATGGCTCAAAACTTACAATGTCTGGATCTAATTTAAAAATTTCTGACCATGTAAAAGGATTAGCCGTTTTAGACATTAATAGCTTCGCCTCAAAGGGTTATAAAAAGTATTATAAATCAGTCTTTAAAGAGCTTAATGAAAGTAGAATAAATAATTTAGTTATAGATCTGAGAGGGAATGGAGGAGGATACTTTCCCAATGGAAATACGTTACTCCGGTATTTACTGAAAGAGAAATTTACGATGGAGTTTAGTCGTCCAAAAAACAAATTAAAAAAACAGCCTTACCTAAAGATGCTATTTGTTAGTAGACTAACTAAGAGTTTGTTTGGGTTGATGCCAGATAAAAACAAAAGTGATCCTAATAGAAACTATAAAATCAAGTATAAACCTAAAAAGAAAAATTTCTATGCTGGAAATCTATATGTGTTGATAGATGGAGGCACCTTTTCTATGGGCAGTCTGGTGGCTACTAAGCTTAAACACAATACCAGCTGTACAATCTTAGGGGAAGAAACTGGAGGTGGAGAGATGGGTTCAAATGCTGTATTGATGTACAATTTAACCTTACCAGAAACAAAGGTAAGAGTTACCATACCTTATTATTTTCTAGATCATCATGTAAAACTAGAACAATTGGGAAGAGGGGTTGTTCCTGACTACCCTATTCACTACGAATTGGATGAATTGCTAAATAAGAAAGATAAGGAGATGGAAAAAGTAATATCTCTAATTGGTAATACCTCAAAATAAAAGGAGGCCTAATCACTGATTTCAATTAGACCTCCTTTATATTATTTTTATAAAAATTGTTCTTTTAAGTTATTTCAAAAATATTATTTAATAACTACTAACTTTTGGACTCCTTCAAATGTAGCAGACTTTACTGAAACAACATACACACCTGAAAATTCAAATCGGTCATTATAAATGCTATAAGTTGATCCAGTAATTCGCTCTTTGATTAAAACTTTGCCTGTAAAATCTATAACTTTTAGATCATAACTATCATTTTGTGGCAATGATAGTTGAGTATAACTAGTCATTGGGTTTGGAGTAATCTTTAACTCGGTGAGATCTAAATCATTCACAGCCGTAGTCGTTTTAGCACTTAACTCAATGGTTTTGGTATCTAAATTTGAACTTACCAATTCTTGAATGAAGGAGGATTTTAGCTTAAGTAAGCTAGAGAGATCCCCAGATTTTGCAGGAGTTAACCTAAGTGTCATATTAAAAGCATTCTCTTGCTCATTTATATAAGATATTCTAAACTCATCTCCTAAAGTATTGGACTTTAATTCTTCTATTGTGTAGTTAGAGATAAGCTCAACTGATGATTCAAAATTACTTAAGTCAAAAGATGCCTGTAGTCCACTAATCATATCATCACTTTGCAATGAGAAGTCTATTATATATGTTTGTCCACTTTCTACTCTTTGATCTTTATACGTCAATTTAGATTTTGGTCCTCTATTTTCGGAAGAATCATCCCCTCTAAAGTTATAATTGTTATTTACATCACCCCCTTGGATCACATTAAAATCGAAAACAATATTGGAAGTGTCAGTGTCATTAAATTTGTACGAATAAATATCAGTACCGAAGTCAAATGGGTCGAAATTAGAGTAATCTAATCCACTATTTATAAATCTAAAAGTATTTGTACTTTGCATTCCTAAAATTAAATCTCTTAATTCAACAAGATCTCTCACACCAATGAAATTAGATTTATCAAAATCTCCAGCAATTGTAAAATTATCAGGATTTTGGATCTCCAATATAACTCTTTGTATCATTACCAAATCTAAAGTCGACACGCCATTTATACTAGAATTATAAGACTCAAATGTAATTTCATTTTGTCCAGAAAGGATATCTATTTTTGGCACCTCATACAAGCCTGTCACAACTTTGTTGAGTTCATTGCCATTTAGGAATACTTTCGATGCATAATTAGTTATCTTTTTTCCGATAATATTCAGTGGAAAAGTATTTGGAGCTGTATTAAAAGTACAAACATTCAGTTTATCTTCAATCGTCACAGAAGTCCAACAAGAAGTATACACAGTGCCATTATCGATCACTGATACTGTAGCTGTATAATCCCCGATATCACTACAGTTAATATTTAGTTCTGGTCCATAAGGGTGAATAATAGTACCAGCGGCATCCGTCAATTTTATCTGAAAAAATGGGCTGCATGCAGGATCAATTGTTCCTTCTAAAATCATTTCTGGCTGCAATGTCGCCTCACCTTGATTGTTAAGTGATACATTAATATTGGAGTTACATACCATTATGCAATCAGATTGTCCAAAAACAGGGGCTTGAATCATTGCAAATATTCCAAGAATTAGTAATCTATTTTTCATAATTATTATTTTTTAATGTTAAAATTGGTTTTAAATTACAACTTGTACTGAAGTCCCAATTGGCCTCCTATTAAGAAGTGTCTATCGTTGACTTCATACGTATTGTCATACATATTTGTTAAGGGCATTTGGCCTTGTATGTTAAACTGAAGTGCCATATTAGTATTGAGCAAATAGTTTATGCCTATACTACCTACTGCTTTCATATTAAATCTGTTTTTAAAGATATTTTTGTTGTCTTCTTTGATATCATATTCTTTGCCTTCGAACCAGATGTACCCTTTTCTTAGATTTACAATCGAAGTTTCTACACCCAGACCAATCAAAATAGAAAACTTATCAAAATTGGTTTCATAATGGAGATATGCCGGTACCCCTATTGTAGAATAATTAAGGTACCTTCGAACAGATCGGTTAATTACATAGTTTTGAGCACCAACATTTTCGACAGTATCCGCTACAAATGTATCTTCTCTTGTATCCCAAGTAGACGTAAAGTTTAAACCGGTACTCCATGAAAAGCCTTTTCTAAATTCTCTTCTGTAATTAAAATTAAAAGCTGTAGCATCTAATGGGGTTTCTGTATTGTTTCTCCTATTGAAATCAGCTTGATTATGCAATCCCGAACTATTAAATTGTCTAAGATTAGCATAGTACCCAGTACCAATACTCAACCAACTTTTATTGATATAGTCACCGCACAAATGTGGTACCATAACATTGATTAAATCAGGCACTTTTGGAGTAATTGGATTTAATGTCTCAGGAGTAATCTTAAGTATAGAAATTCTATTTACAGCATCAACATTCCTCAGATTTTCAAGTTTATGATCTTTTGGATCGTTTAAAGTATCCTCCAACAATTTAACAGATTCAAAAATAAAAATCGACTCAGAATTACCTGCAAATTCCTTGACATCACTTTCTGTTATTATGCTGATTTGAGAAACTAAGCTATCTTCAGCACCTATAGATTTATCAACTATATGGTTTTCAAAATTTTTTGCGATATTAATTTCCAAAACTTCCTTTTGACTATACTTTCTATCTACAGGCTTTTGACTTCCGCTGCTCAAAGCATTCCTCGGAGTAATTTGATCTAAAATTTTAGTATGTTGCAATACTTCATCATCATTACTTTGGCTTACACTTTTTGTACCCTGATCATGACCATTTGTTGCCATTTGCACAACAGATTCATTCGTATTTTTTCCTGTCTCTAATTTCTCTTTTAGATTGTCATTCATAAAAATAAATAACAATACCAGTATCAAACTTATCGCTCCGAGTCCAACAAAAAATAGTGGTAGAAATCGTTTCTTCTGTGGCTCTTTCTTCAATATCAATGGCTCGACGTTTGCCCACATCTTTTCCATATCAAAAGTTTCCTTTGATTCCAAAGCCTTCTTTCTAATAATATCGTCAAATTGTCTTTGGTCCATTAGTTAATAATTTTACTAGTTCCAAGAATAAGGTCTTTCAATTTCGTCCTAGCAATGGTTAATTTTGATCTAGAGGTAGACTCGCCAATTCCCATTATTTCAGCTATTTCAGCATGTTTGTATCCATCAATTACATTCAGTTTGAAGATCTGGCTGTAACCGTCAGGGAGTCTATTTATGACTTTCAAGATCTCTTCGCTTTCTAAGTCTTGCAAGACCATCGGTTCTTCTCCACTTACTTCTAAATCCATTACTTCCATCAACTCTGTATTAAACCAACTGTTATTGCTGTTTCTTAATGATTTATTGATAACAATTTTTTTCATCCAAGCAATTAATTTTCCTTCTTCTTTATATGTATCCAGACTATTAAAGATATTGACCCAAGACTCTTGCAATGCATCTTCTGCATCTTCTTTACTTCGAGTGTACCGCAGCGCCACATTAAAAAGTAATGGAGAGTGCCTCATAAATAACATCTTTTGAGCACCTACATTTCCTTCTTTACAAAGTAGTATTAGATCAATATCTTGCATAGAATGTTATTCTGTTCGCAGGGCTACAAAATATCCAAGAGCATTACCATTATTTAAATTAAATTCACCTTTAATAATAGTACCTACTGCTCCCCATTGATTAATAGTAATAGTGCTTGTCTCTTCCCTATATGTATCACCGAGTATAATAGCATTAATTGGAAAATTACCAGTAGTCGTATCTTGAAAGCCACCAAAGAAAGAACCACTAGTATTCCCAAATAGAATGGTCTCGTTCGGTTTTACTTTAAGTGTTGCATTAGAATCTTCAAATAATACATTGCCATTCAAGTCGTTGATTATTATAAAAGGGGTATCATCACATAAGTCAATATCTAAAACTAAGGGTGCTCCAGAAGGTCCAGAATTTTGACCAGTTCCGCTATTACCACTGATTGGGTGTACAGCAAACATCGTATAATTTACGGAAGAAGAGCATAGTATTTTTTCTACATAATAGTTGCCGTTTGCGTCTGTTGCTGTATAAACATCATGCCCATTTGCATTGATAATGATATATGCATTAGAAAGCCCATTATTAGTGCCACACTCTGAGACTTGACCTGAAAATTCAAAAAAATCAAGACTAGAAAGGTTGGGTTCAACCAATTCTTCCACTGGACCTGAAATGTATGGCCCAATTGTACTTTCATAAATGACATTCCCACAAACATCATAGATTTTAATGGTTAAGATTTCGTTGGCTGGCACTTGACCACATACCCTTCCATCTTCATCAGTATAATCACAAGTGACTCCAAAAATCGAACTGGTTAATTCCACTTTAACTTCTGTAAAGTATGAATTTCTTTGTGGTTGTACCAATTGAACACACAATGTAATAGGATCACTAAAGTCATCACAATTCCACCAGCTAAAGTGTTGGACTTCTCCTACATATGCACCGTTTATTAGGTTTGCTTCCCCTTCTTCCTTCCAAATTCCATTGTCTTCATCAAAGTGCCAAAGTGGAATAGTTGGGTTTGCACTAGAAAGCAAATCGTTAGGCACGGGAACCGTTATTCTGGCAGTTGATCCAGCTCCCAATTCTAGCTTTTCTCCATTTGAACCTCGAAGCTCGACTGCCAACATTCCAAACGAATTTAGTAAACCATAATTTCCTTCTTCATTTATAGCACTTAGATCGCCTGGGCTTCTTTGAAGGAAATTTTGACTTGTTGGATCTAAATGATAAGCATACACATTGACTTTACCATTATAATCAAGGCCATTGTAAGACATTCGCCCATTAAGAAACTCAATCTTTGTCCCATCATTAAAGCCTAGTTCTGCACTTTCTCCTGCAGTAAATATCAAATTCAATTCTTTTTTAACAAGGACTATTTTTATAAAATCTTTGTCTTCGTTTTTAGCATATACCCTAGTTCCTGTAAAAAAATATTCATCATGGCTCGCTTTGATGAAAGAACCTTTCAATTCTGCAACACTTACATCCTTTAAAGTAAATAATCCAAATTTGTTAGTTGTGGCTGTTATTCCTTTAATGCTCATTTCCACATTTGCAATTGGCTGGCCTAATTCATCTTCTATTAATCCATAAATGTCCTTGACATAGCTTGTCTCTGTTGGATCAATTGGCTCTTTTATATCTATTACATCGTCTTTCCGGCAACTCCCAAGAGATACCAAAAGGCAAAGTAAAATTAAATAGGACTTATTCATATGTTTGATTTTTTGATTAAATATAACAAAATTATACAGCTGATATTCTAATAATACATCCAGCCTCACAAAACGCTGAACGATTATTCGCTTTTTTTTAAAATAAATAAAGGACCAGTTGAATGAATGAAAATTAAAGGTGAAATTTGCCCCACAAACAACTAAGATGATCAAAGGTGTAATATTCGATATGGATGGTGTGATATGTCATACCAACCCTTTTCATTCGCAGGCATTTAAGGTCTTTTTTGAAAGGAGAAAAATGTTTCCAGTAGAAGAAGAGTTTAGCCAATACATGTTTGGTAAAAGCAACAGTTCCATATTTTCTCATTATTTTAGCAGACCAGTGTCAGGCGATGAGCTTACCGCTTTTGAAAATGAAAAAGAAACCCTTTTTAGAGAAATATACGGCAGTCAAATTTTAGAAATTCCAGACTTTTTGCCCTTTTTAATGGAATTAAAAGAAAATAAGATTGCTACTGCTGTTGCTACCTCGGCACCCAGAGCCAATATGGATCTTATACTAACAGGTTTGGAGATTACAGAAGATTTTGAATCAAAACTTGGAAGTGAAGACGTCAGTATTCATAAGCCAGATCCAGAAATCTATAACAAAAGCTTATATAATCTTGGATTAAGCAATACAGATTGTGTGATATTCGAAGATTCTTTTGCAGGTGTGACGGCGGGTTTAAATGCAGGGTGTAAGGTTATTGGCGTTCTATCTTCACATGACATTAAAGAACTACCTCAATGTCATTATTATATAGATGATTATACTGAGATCAATCTATCGCTTTTGGAAGCTATTCTTGGGTAAACATTGCATTAAATTATTGAAATTAATGTCACCCCTTCAGGGTTTAGATTGTGTTTTTCATGCCTCGATGGTTAAATAACCCATCGTTAGGATAATTTCACTCCCTTGGAGTTATTTTCATTTTATACGATTGAACTATTTCATATCCTCAATAATCTTTGTCTCATAAAATATTATTGGATAGCCTCGTTCTGTCGATCTAAGTTGCATAAATCCTTCATCATTGACTATTCCTTTGTTAAATTTTAATTCAATTTTGTCCTCGATAAATTGACCTGTGATGTTAATATTGTCTTCACTCGGGTTATTGGGACTGCTTGTTTTTAATGCAAAATCATTTCCTTTTCTTAATCCAAAAAATGGTACATCTTTACCCAAACTAATAGGATGATAATAGCCTCTTAAATTGGTGCCATTCCACATAAAGAACTTTAACTTAACAGAATCTGTCACTCCATTATAGTCTCTAGTACCTAAGTAAACCACTTTAGCATCAAACCCCGAAGAATCTATCCTTGCCGATAATGTTGGACTATCTACGCTTACTCTATCAATCAATGGTAGGCTTTCATCTGATTCTATCTTAAGTAGATTATCATTTATTTCCTCTTGGCTCACAGCATTTGATTCTTGGACAGTATTCTTATCATTTTTACATGACATTGTAAAACAACCAGTGAAAATCAATAAAATAACCAATACTCTGTTCATCATTTCTTATATATTTGAAGAGCAAAACTATAAAGCTTCCACTTATTAAGCAAACTTAATTGGTAGTGATTTATAATTTAGAATAAAAGTAACCATAACTAAATTCTAAATGGTTGCTATAATGAATGCTTCAGTCAATTGTAAAAATGTTATTTCACTTATATTTAAATTTTTCTTGTCTTGTTAGGTTTTTGATAACTTCTGCTGCCATCGTCATCCCAAACATAGCTGGCATGTAGGAAATGGTGCCGTAAAATGATTTTTTATACTTGCTACCATCCGTCATTGCTAACGATTTATCTAGTTGAATCTCATCACTATATACTGTGAGGACTCTGTCTGTTATACCCAACTGTTTTAGCGATTTTCTAATGTGTTGTGCCAATTTACAATCTTTGGTTTTAGATATATCAGATACTTTTATTCTTGCCGGATCTAGTTTGCCACCAGCACCCATTGATGATATTAATCTTATTTCCAATCTCCTTACAACTTGGATTAATCTTAATTTAGGTTGAATGCTATCTATACAATCAAGCACATAATCAAAGTCTTGTTCAGTTAAAAATTCAGACATTCTATCAGGCTCTAAAAACTCCTGGAGAATCTGCACATTTAGTGAAGGATTGATGTCTAAAAACCTTTGCTGTAAGAGTATCGCTTTATTGACACCAATTGTAGAATCTAGTGCTTGCAATTGCCGATTTTTATTAGTTGGATCTACTGCGTCACCATCAATAATGGTTATTCGCCCTACCCCAGCCCTTACTAAAGACTCGGCGGCATAACTGCCCACACCTCCAAGTCCAATAACTAAGACATGTGCATTGTTTAACATTTCTAATGCTTCCGCTCCAATTAATAACTCAGTCCTTCCTAACCAATTTGCCATATAATAAACTTCTATCCATTTAAAAAAAGCCAAAAATAGAAAAGAAATTTTACTTCTCAACTTGACTTATTCATTTATTAATCGTAATATTGCAATATACAATTTAACATGGGCCTTACAAAATCAGAAATTTTTACAAAAGAGCAAAACCAAATGGCAGAAATAGCCAAAGTATTAGGTCATCCAGCTAGAATAGCGATATTACAATTGATCATTGCTAAAAATACTTGCATTTGTGGTGACCTAGTGGATGAGATAGGATTAGCTCAAGCAACAATCTCTCAACACTTAAAAGAACTCAAGAGAGTAGGATTAATACAAGGCAATATCGAAGGTACTAGTGTATGCTACTGTATTAACACCTCTATGTGGAAGACCGCAGGTATGATACTCAATCAACTATTCGATAAAAAACATATAAAAAGTGGCAATAACTGCTGCTAAGCATATACATCAAGGTAAAACACTAAATAAATATATCATGAAATTATCAGAAATAAAAAATCGTCTTTCCCTAATAGAAGAATTAAATTTTAAATTACCAAATGGTCAGTTTGTACCTAAGAATTTCCATGTAACAGAAGTTGGCATGATTCACAAACATTTCATTGATTGTGGTGGAGTTGTGAGAGAAGAAAAAGTGGTTAATTTTCAATTATGGGAGGATGAAAGGGATATCAATCACAGGCTAAAACCTGGAAAACTATCGAATATAATCGCGTTATCAGAGTCAAAATTAGGGATAGGAGATTTTGAAATTGAGGTAGAATATCAGTCAGATACAATAGGTAAATATGGTTTAGAATTTGACGGCACCAATTTTTTATTGACTAGCAAACAAACCGACTGTCTTGCTAAAGATGGATGTGGAATACCAGCAGCTAAAAAGATGGTATTAGAAGTAGCAAATTCAAGCGGCTGCTGCACTCCAGGCGGAGGATGTTGCTAAGCACGCTATTCTAGTCAAGTAACGAATCTAAATCAAATAGATGTACCCAATATTAATAGAAACCATAAAATCAATCGATCTTGATGATATCCCAAAAGAACGGTTGGAGATACTTGATCAATTGGTTAAACAAATTAGAAGTTTAAGGAAAGAGCATAACGCTGTTTCCTTAAATTTTATCTGTACTCACAATTCACGAAGAAGCCATTTATCACAAATATGGGCACAAGTTGCAGCTTCACATTATGAAATTGACAATATCTATTGTTATTCAGGTGGTACCGAAGCCACTGCCATGTATCCTATGGTAAAGCAGACACTGGAGTCACAAGGGTTTCAAATCCAAAATATTTCGGAAGGACCAAATCCCGTATATGCAGTTAAATATGATGAAAACACTTTGCCGATCATTGCTTTTTCTAAAAAATACAACGACTCGTTTAATCCAACTTCAGGATATATTGCTGTAATGACTTGCGGCCATGCAGACGAAAACTGTCCCGTTGTGATAGGAGCCAAAGTCAGACTACCAGTAAGATATGGTGATCCAAAAGCCTATGACGATACTCCTATTAAGGCAGAAAAGTATTTAGAGAGGAGTAGGCAAATAGCGGGAGAGATGCTTTATGTGTTTAGACTTGTAAAGGATTAAGACAATTCAATACCTAAGTGTTTATATTTTTTATTTAATTCTTCTTTTATCATTTTTGGGAAAACTGTTTGGAGAGCATGAAGCCAAATAATAACAAAAGCCCACAATATTGAAAGTAGTGTAATTTGCCCTAAGCCAAGTGTCCATTCAATAGTATTCATAATATCAGGCTCAGTTATTATCATTATTATTGTAGTTATCCATATACTATATGTAGCTGCATCAAATGAAGCCAAAACTAAATACACCCCACTATTCCCAGTTTTTAGCATCTTTTTCATTTTAAAGTAATTGAAAATTGAAACTACTGCACACAGACCTCCAATCCCTATAATTGCAATCCCATGGAAATAAAACAAAAGTGTAAAAGAGATTACAAATGCCATAAAAATATATAAAATCTTGAGTGTAGAAATGTATTCCAAAAGCGATTCACCTGCTTTCTTCCACCAATACTTACTCATTGCTTTTTCTTTCTCTTCTACCAATTTGCTAAATCCTGTAATAGGAAATTTTCCATACACTTTATTCAGTGCAGATTTGAATTTCAAAGTAGGGTCATTAGACATTTCTGATTCAATTCCAGAAGCTAAATGATCAACTATCTCGTATTGAAGATCTAAATATCTTACATATTTACTTCTACAAAAAGTAAAAAGTTGATCTATCTCATCTTCTGATAATTTTATCTCATTACTCATCCTAGTTAGCTATTTGCATATTGAAATGATTATATTTATTATTGATTTCCTTGATTAGCATATTAGGTAAATATGTGAATGATGCATGTATCCAAACTGTAAACAATGATAATATAACCACAACTGATGCGATCATAGCTGAAGATAAACTATAATTTGATACATCTAATAACCAAATTACTATAACTGGTGGAAATCCAATAAATGTAAAAATTGAATTAAACGTTTGAACAAACAAGTATTTAAATTTTGGACCTTCACTTTCAATCAATTTTTCATAAAATGGTACTTGACTTTCAATTAAAAAGTCTTTCACTAAAGCATTTAGACTGAACCTACTAAGAAATGTTAAAATAAGCATTCCTGCTACGATCACATATAATGCTACGGCTCCAAAAAGGTTTACCAACATGAAGTATAGTAAGGCACAAGCAATAGTAAGTAATATCTTTGGAAACTTAAAGTAACATACCAAGAGGTTCCAGATTTTAAGCCTCCAATACTTGGATAGTCCTTTTTCTTTCTCTTCAATAAATTTGTAGAATCCAGTGATAGGATATTTATTTAATTCGATTGTTAATGCAGCCTCAAAAGTCAACTTAGTATTATTACAGATTGCATCTTCAATACTAGAAGCCAAGTGATCTACCAACTCATATTGGACATCAATATAAGGAACATTTTTCTCTTTACAAACTAAGAAAAGACGATCTATCTGATCACTATTTAATTGATAATTGTCATTCATTTCATGCAATTTTAGGGTTAAGGATTAACTCTATAGATTTAATGTAGTCTTCCATCTCTTTAATGACAGATTTCACTTCTTTCTTACCAGATTTGGTGAGTGTATAATATTTTCTATATCTATTTCCTATACTTCTTGTTTCTACATCAAGGATGCCTTTCCCTTCCAATTTGTGTAGTAAAGGGTAAAGTGCTCCTTCGGTCAGACTTATTCCTTCATTGGTTTGGTCTTTTACCTTTTGACATATTTCGTACCCATACATTTCTCCATGGTCTGAGAGCATTTTAATGATGATAGTCTCTAGACTTCCTCGTAACAAATTTGAATTTAGTGCCATGACTTTAGAGCTTACATTTTATACCTAAGATTCTTAAGTAGAATACAAATATATACCTAAGAATGTTAGGTAGCAAGTTTTTTTAAAATAATTTAGTAAAAAAATCAAAAACCTTCTTTATGTATCAAAAGAATTAACCTTAAAAAATACCAGATATTAACCTTATAACGCAATGGACTTCCTCTCCATAGCTCAAGAACTTAACACATAAAATTATTGATACCCAGCAGCCTGAAGCTCAAACAACTCAGAATAAAGCATTCGATTTTCCATCAACTCTTCATGAGTACCTATCTCTAATACCTTACCATCTTTAAGTACCATGATACGGTCAGCCATACGTACCGTACTAAATCTATGAGAAATTATTACTGATGTTTTGCCTTTAGTTAAGGCTATAAAACGCTGAAAAGCTTCGTATTCTGCTCGGGCATCTAATGCAGACGTTGGTTCGTCAAGGATTAATACTTCTGCATCCTTCATATAAGCTCTTGCCAATGCTATTTTTTGCCATTGTCCACCAGATAAATCTTTACCTTGTTTAAATCTTTTTCCTAATTGTTGATCAAGGCCTTTAGACATTTCTTCCAATACAGAATCAGCAAGACTTTGTTCAGCTGCTTTTAATATTCTATTTTCATCATCTAGTTCTTCGATTTTACCAACTGCAATATTCTCCCTCATGGTAAATTCATATCGGATGAAATCTTGGAAAATGACACCAAAAAGTTGTTGATATTCTTCAATGTAGTAACTATTAATATCAATTCCTTCTAATAATATCCTACCTTTAGTAGGTTCATAAAACCTCAACATGAGTTTAATCAGGGTCGTTTTTCCAGCACCATTTTCGCCTACAAAAGCTATTTTCTCGCCAGGCTTAATGCTGAAATTAAGCCCATTTAATACTGGATCTGTTGAGCCCGGATAAGTAAAGCTAACATTTTCAAATGTAAACCCAGTTTGGATAGAACTAGGGATTAGCATAGGCTTTTCTGCTTTTGTTCTATTACTTTTTAAATCAATAAAATCAAAATAATCCCGCAAATACAATGCACTCTCTGCTATCCTAGTAAAGCTAGAAAAAATCCGTTCTAGCCCAGATTTTAACCTATTAAAAGAGCCAGAAAGGAAGGTCAATTCCCCTACAGTCAAGAACCCATTGAGTACTCGATAAATGATAAATACATAAGCTGCATAGTAACTAATTACACCCAATGCGTTAAATACGCCTCCCCAAACTGTCTTTTTAATTGTCAGTGCCTTATTCTCTTCATAATACTGATTGGCCAAATTCCAAAATCTATCTGCAATAAAATCACTCAGGCCAAAAAGCTTTAATTCCTTTGCGGTCTTATCATTAGCCCCAATATATCGCAAATAATCTAGCTCTCTTCTCTCTTGAGTCCAGCTTCTAGCTAAAGAATATCCTTGAGAACTAAACCGAAACTCATTGATAAATGACGGTATTATTGATAGAATTACTAGTATTACTAAAAATGGTTCGAACGCAATAAGCCCAACGACTAAAGAAGTAACGGTAATGATAGTTTGTATTTGGCTTAGAGAAGATGACATCAAGTTAACCCTATTATTAGTTTGTGTCCTAGCTCTATCCAGTTTATCATAAAATTCCGCATCTTCAAGCTGACTAATTTCAACTTCCTTTGTCTTTTTAATCAAGATTACTGAGGATTTATTAGAGTATTTGTCTCCCATTAACCCATCCGTAAGATTAATAGCTCTAGTCAGAATGTCATTTATGAAAATAAGACCTAATTCAATAGCTACAAACGTCCAAAGTGCATCAAAAGGCATGTCTTTATGATCTATTAAAAACAAAATTTCATCAACTATCAACTTGCCCACCCAAAGCAATAAGATAGGTGTTGCTGATGAAAGTAATCTGCATAAGATATTGGCCCAAAACAATTGAGGACTGCTGTCTTTAATTTCTTTATAGAATCTTGGAATATTTTTGAGTGCCTCTAAGTTTGATTTGAGGTCTAGTTTCTTTTGGTCGCTTATTGATTTTGGAGTGCTTCTAGACAATACTAATAGTTTAATATGATAATAACATTACCAATCAAGATGTTCATCACGACCATAAATTAAGTGTTAACATTTACGAAAAAAAGGCCATCCGCATAATTGCGAATAGCCTTTAAGTTTAAGCATGTAAGCTTTAGAGTATACTCTAGATTACGCTTTTTGTGATTCGATGTAGGAAACAGCGTCTCCTACAGTTTGAATTTTCTCTGCTTCTTCATCTGGAATAGAAGTATCAAACTCTTTTTCAAATTCCATAATCAATTCCACAGTGTCTAAAGAATCAGCACCTAAGTCATTCGTAAAACTAGCTTCAAGAGTTACCTCTGATTCGTCTACTCCTAATCTGTCTACAATGATCTTTTTTACTTTTTCTGCAATTTCTGACATTTTAATAAATTTTCTTTTTCAGTTATAAAAAATGAGAGCTATAATTTTTATATTGGTAAATATTAATCAACAAGAATATAAATATACAAGCTACTACACCCATTCAAATGCAAATAACGCTATAAAGCGATTCATAGACAAGGTATTTTAATTAAATTTTAACATAACGAAAAAACATAATGTGTTATACATGCTTGATTATCAACTGATAGTGTTATTTTTAGTTAAAAATAATTTTATGATAATGTAACTTATATCTAGAAACATTAGGTTCCAACTTGAAGTTTTTGGGTGCTAAATGAATTGAAAAATAAATAGATTGGACAAAATAAAGAAGTTTAGACATGAATTTATTTAATGTCAAATGGATACATAGATTTATATAGCTTTACAAAGGCACGGCTTATTTGAAGTCAATTTTATGTATAATTATAGTAAGCTAGATACCATATTTGGATTAACTACTTATCATTCTTTTTATAACCAAAGTGAGCTTAAAAAAACTTAATCTTGAATGCACCTGCATGATACGCCCCAAGAATTAATACCCGTGGGTAATCCTATACTTGCCAAGTTTACTCCTCCAGCTGTCACTCCACTGTTATTACTTAGTCTAAAAACTATAGGGGCAGTGGTTCCAACAGAATTTGTTGAAACAGAAGATGTCCAGAAATAAGTATATTTGGTTTGGCCACCAAACGCCTCAGAAACACTAAATATATGATCTCTCCAGGGATAATAATCACCAGCACCTACAGCATTGAATGTGCCTTGTGATGGCAAATCGGTATTGATCCAAAAACTAGGGCTTGGATATTTCAATTTTGTACCCGCCTCAAAATTTCCGCCAATACTATTAACCAGCGTCTCAAACTCTTGAGAAGAAGGTAAATGATACCCTGGAGGGCATATACCTTGAATTTGGCCACCACCTGGAGTATCTCCTCCTAGTACTTGATCATAAGTAAAAAGTCGGCCGCAAAACACATTAAAAACAGTCTCCTCATTATTATACCATACACCACCAGCACCATCAAACCTTAAATTCTCCCTCAACCATGTTTGAGACCCTATAGTAGCTGTACAATATAAATCCCCATCTCTTGGATCAGTAAAAACAGTACAATTATCATGACCATATGAGGGATCATTAAAATCAGCATTATATATACAGCCTGGGCTATTCTTATCTTGAAAAGTAACTAAATTTTCTATAAGAAATAATCCTGGTGGAACTATAGAATAAGGTGTATTATATTCAAATTCTCTCAGATTTCCACTATTTTCAAAAATGGTACTGTCATTGTAGGAGACGTAAAACTTACTCCCAGAACAATTTGAACAGTTTACCGTAAAATTTAAATTAGATCCATCAGCACTAAAATTGACAGTCGTAATATCTTTGTCGCACTCATTAGGAATTGTTCCATTATAGGTTAATATTGGAAATTTTATTAAGGAAGTTTCCCAAAATAATCCAACTTTTGTTGCATTATTAAAAACAGTAGAATTAAATAAAGCAGCAGAAGCAAATATTTTGCCCCCAAGCCCTATACTTGCATCGTACTTTGTTTCAGCAACCAAATTAAAAATATTGCCTTTTGCTTCTGCGGAAAGATTTGAATAACCTCCAATTGTAACTCCAGCTTTTAATAAGTGTAGACTTCTTGGACCAAGGTTACTCGCATAAATATCCGCACCTACCAATCCTTCAAAAGAGCCTTTCCCACCAAACAAATAAGATCCTACATTTAATGAGCCTGTTCCCGCAGCATATGAAAAATTAGGAGTAAAACTTGGAGTAATTGGGTTAATTGTGGCGCTAAAATTAAATTTGCTTGTAGATAAAGTAACCTCAGGTGTGCAAAATGTACCTTTAAACTTAAATAGTGCCTCAACCTTTGGATTAAAATAAATACCCATGCCTATCATTGGAAAAGCAAACATAGGTGGTATATAATCACCTCCAACTAACTTATCATTTTTATATCCTGCACTTACCTGGCCACTGGCACAAATTTGGATAGTTGCACTGATCTGAGCATCTACCATATTTATTACAATTTCTGGCGTAATTCCAAGTATTTGATCATATTCAATAAAAATATCTGATTGTACAGTATCACAAGTAAATCCAAAATCAAAATCGGGAGATAAAGTACCCTTTACTTCTTGAATGAGAATTGGGGTAGCAGGCTTAAATGAAAAGCCTTCGGAGTATATATCAGTACGAAAAACAATTAATCCATTTTTCTTATCTCTGTAGCTATACTTTATTCTATCAAAAACCTCAGTAAATCCAACTGGTTCGGTACTTATAACGGTATTACCATTAAGGGTATTTATACCCATTACTTTGCGGTAAAAGGTATAATCCTCATTATTTGAATAAGAGAGTTTAGCAATAATTGATCCTATTTTAATGGAGTCATTTTCTAACATCATCCCTTGTAAGACAATACTAGTACTATCAACTTTTACATATGATTCATCATCATTTATTACAACTATATTATCCTTAATTTGAACATAGTTTTGACCTTTTAATTCTCCCAAATCGATAGCATCTCCTACAGTAAGTGGTTCTTTATTACAGCTAGTTAAAACTAACGCTAAAAACAAAATAACATACAATAATAGAGGCGTATTTTTCATTCTCATCTCTTCTGTGGTTTAACTGTATTACTAAATCCTGACTTTTTACCATCATTCCATATTTGTTTAATCGCATAGGCATAAGATCTTTTTGGCGATATTCTATCTACATATTTTTGTTCCTTTTCTACTCGGGACACCACTGTCAATGGACCATCATTAATGGATCGATAAACAATGATATTTTTATTTTTGGGGTCATTTGACCCAGTCCAAGTCAACTCCACCAGCGTAGAATCTAAAAAGGTACAATTGTTTATTTGAACAATCTCTGGAAGGCTTTGATCTACAAATTTTACTCTAACTGTAGCATGTTCTACTGATTTTAACATAGCATCGTCGATAGCAATCATTTTGTAGGTATATAGATTATTGGGAGAAACTTTATAGTCCTTATAGATTGACGCAGAGTAATCTATATCAGTGACCAATGCCCAATTTTTGTCATTTACTTTTCTATATAATTCATGTTTGATGACATCCTGGCTTCTACTCGGTGTCCAATTGAAGAAGATATGGTCTTTTTCCTGATTGTAATCGGTGATACTTGGAGGGAAAGGTGCAATAGTATCAGGTCTGGTCAATTTTAGTACTTCAGAAAATTTTGAAAGGTGCCCTTGATAATCGACAGAAGTTACTTTGTAAAATATTTCTTCTGTCAAGGTCTTTAACGTAATGGTATCTGAATAGCCTGCTTGCTCTATTGGGATGGAATTTTGTAGAGTAAACATGTGGTATTCAGCATTCGCCCTATAAATATGGTACCCTCTTAAATCCTCTTCTTTGTTTTTATTCCATGTGATAGTTACCACTCCATCTATATCTACTTTGCCCTTAAGTCCAGTGGGGATAGCAGGTGGAAATGTATCTCTAAATGCTGCCAATCTTGGCAAGGTAAATCCTTGATTTCCGGCAGAGTCAATGGAGACAATTTTATAATAATTTTTGCCCCGAGTAGAGGTAAGTGTTTCTTTGAATTTTGTCATGGAACTTTTGTTGATAAAAGCACCGAGTTTGGTGAATTCTCCTTCGGGTTCAGTCCCTTTCATTATTTGATATCCTTTCAAATCTGAGCACAAAACTGGATCCCACTCGATGGTTACACTTTTGGTCAATTCTTCTGTAACTATTTTGATATTCTGAGGCTCAGGACAAGGTGTTCTATCTCTCCCAATCAACTTGATACTAGCGGAAGGTTTGGAATGAATAGAGAATGGGCTTACGCCAACGATCCTATAATAATGGGGTTGATAGTTAGACACAAAGTCGGTATACGAAAAGACATGCGAAGGGAATTCTTTGCTCACACCTCCTACGAAAGGCACTTCTTGGAGTTTTTTAAACGTAACATTGTCCAAAGACTTTTCTATAAAATAGCCAGAATAATAAGGCTCGTGGTTGTCTCTATTCCATTGCAAGGTAACTTTGCCTTCTCCTTCGATACAAGAGGATAGGTAAGGTTGAGGGAGCAGCTCTTCTTTAGCTTGGACCGTAATGTATCCTGGTTCTACTAGGGTATCTGGCAACATGGTTTTCACTCTATAGAAATAGGTTTTACCCGCCACAACATTTGTTTTGTCTATATAGCCTAGTCCACCAGCTACTGCCGCATTAAAACTCATATCTGCAGCAAACAATCCAAATCCATACTTATTTTCGATCTCTGAATTTTGCAATGCAAAGCCTTTGCCTTTTTGCACCTGAGTCACATCTCCATACATACACTCAGCCATCGTAAGTTCATACTTGTACGTCTCTGCATCCGATGCAAAGGCTTCAAATTTTTCTTTGGGCCAAGCTTTGACCAATGCCGTATCTCTTGATGTTAAAATAGGTAATAATGTCTCATCATCTATCTCAAATCGTTCTATTTTATAACCAAAAGGAGTGGATTCATACCATGTAAGGGCATGATCGGGTGCCCATCTCAAATACATCTGCCCGTCTTTAAACTCTGCAATTAGCTCTAACGATGGAATAGTATCAATGTACTCAATAACGCTGTCGTTCATCAAGTCTTTTAATTCTTGCCCATACAGGTTATTACCCACCATTATAAATGATAGAATAATAATATACAAATTTTTGTGTGCAGACATATGTTAAGTATTAAATAATTTACTTGTAAAAATACTACATCTCACTCTTCAAAAACTCACACTTTAGGGTGAAATAAGGATTGATATTCAAAAAAACCAATCATTAATTACCAATAAACATGGAAGGTCCTGCACTCATCCCAAAAGCCCCTGATGATGATCCACTTATCGTTTGTACCATGCCAAAGTTAGGCGTAGTAAAAGCAATATTGCCTACAAACCAAGACCAGCTTTCCCCACTAGGAATATGTGAGTTATTTCTATTAAAATGCACCATGTAGTTTCCAGGGTTATTCTCCAATTTAAAACTCTTATTCTGAACTCTATTTTTCTTAGGTATAAAGTCAGGATAAGCAGATTGAAAAATCGTTTGGTAATAAGAATTAAGCATAAAATTGTACGTCGTCAAATAATTATTAGCCCAATCAACTATGGTCTTTTTATCTTGACTCACTTTGAAATGCGTATCAAATGTCAAATTATAATTGGGTAAAATATAAACTGATCCAGAGCCAACTACACCAGAACTATTGGTAAAATTTAGGGCAGTAGAAGGTGCCGAATAATTAAAAGTTCCATTTGCAGAATAGTTGGACCAAAGCCCTGACACTTCAGCTTCGGTTAATGGTGGGTCTAATGGACCAGCCATATTCGAGGCAGAGATACGGTATCCAGAATAGTTTTGCCAATTAATTTTAAGGTTGGTTGGAAAAGCATAGTTAAATGGGTAATGCCCGAAAACAGTATTCTGATAATAATTTTTAAAATTATAAATTCGATCTTCTGCCATATCATGATACGGCTTAGAAAATATATCCATCGATTTGACTCTTGGTTCAAAAATCATATCACTCGCATATTCGCTCACAGGAGTAAAAGATCTAAAATCTCTTTCTTCAAACTTCTCTCCCATGTTAAAATTAATCCTTAGTTTTTGCCCATACTCTTGGCTATTCCCCGTAGTAGCGGTAGATTGAACGGTTGCTGCATTTATCTTTTGCGCCATATTGTTATACTTGGAGGTTCTAAAATACGTATGATAAAGTAGCGTTTCACTCGCTCTTAAAAGTTCTCCCGGTGGCAATGTGGTGGTTTCTAGAGTCAAAGAATCGTTTTGATCGTCTATCAAATTTATTCGTCCAGTATTGCCTTTCGTTAATGTTATTTGCCCTGTATTCTTTCGAATGACCTGCATAGCATATATTTTCTCATTTTGCAGCTCAGGAAGATTAAACTCCAATTTCGGATCAAAAGGGGACGTTGAGTAGTTGGTAAAAGGTATTTGTATTTCTGATTGATCGTGTAGATTGGTCAGTCTTATAAAATAGGTAATTGTGCCAAATCCACTTGGATTCGTAGTAGGGAAATAATGAGCTTGTGGCAATCCTCCCGTAAAATAAATTCGCTCTGTACTATTTTCTTGTTGTAGAAAATACCGTTCGTAAGGCATGGGAACACTATACTTTACCATATCATATAAGTCCTCTGGGTAAGGACCTGTTCTAAAATGAATTATCGTATCTTGAAACCAAATCTTATCATTTGTCCTTAACCATGTACCCGATTGCTCATCAATCGCTTTCACAGTAATCTTACAGATATAATTTTTATTTTCTTCAAATAAATTGGTAGGTCTTAACACAAGAGCATCATGCAACTCATTATTAACCCATATTTTATTTTGCAAACTGATAGAAGGGCCATTAGGGTTGTTGGCTCTTTTTATTTCATAGGTTACTTTAGGAGTATATCCAAGTTCTATAACATCAATAATTTCACCATTTGCATCTTCTACAGCAGATGGTATATAGATTGTTTCATCCATCGGCAAAACAAATTTGCATAAAACTCTCGCATATGGTGGAATATCATTTTCATTATCTGAAGGGTCCACAGATTCTATAAATGTGATGCCCGCAAAAGGATCATCAGATATAATAGAACACCTTTCCCCAACCGAGAATTGGAAACTGGAATGCCCTTTGAGTTTACCACCCAAAAGAGCATATCTTACGCTGGCTCGTCCTCCAAAATATGCTGGGGCAGGAGCACCACCATAGAGTGCAATGGCGGCAGCTAGACTCATAAGGTGGAATTTATTTTCTGCGCCAAAAAGTTTTAATCTTATTCCTAAGTTTCCTTCAATTCCTGCATATGCTTGGCCTTCTGCATACCATCCATTGATCCCAATCTGACCACCAGTATTGGCACAACTGTAAGGCCTTTTGGTTAGGTTCATATCATAACCTACATAGACTTGCAGGGACGCATATACCAATCTTGCATCAATATCCGCTGACAAGGTACCATACGAGCCATGAGCAAATCCAGCCCCTGTAGCAGAGGCATTACCATCTACCCCACTCGATACATTGGCTACACTTTCTGTTTCGTTTAACTCTCCTGATGGATCATTTAAGATCCGTTGGATATCCGCAGGCAGAGGAGGCAATTCCAGTGGAATCCCATGACCCACCATCATATATGCTTTGAACTGAGCAACTAGATTTTCATTTATTCTAAATTCTGCACTTCCTCTAGGATCTATTTCATCATACGGATTCATATCGGGTTCTCCCGCATAAAAATACCATGAATTGGCACTTACATAAAAGGAGGCATCTACCATTTGGTTGGGAACGACGGCATTCTGTATGTTGCCTTTAAACTTATCATTGACATTGACGGATACTCTTAAATAACCGTCCATGTACCAATCTCTTTCTTCGTTTTGCGTATAGAGGTAAATACCTACACCTACATATACTTTGGGGTCTGCTCGCTCCATAATGGGCGTCATGATGTATCCATCTCCTTCTATACCAATCATATCCAACCCACCATTGACAAATTGAGCGATGAGTGTAATGTCTGCATTGAATGCATCGGGTGAAGGTAAGGTCCCCAAAATGACGGTAAATTCTAACCTGAACGAATTATACACAGGAGAAAAAACGGGATCTCCTACCATTTCTCCATCCACAATTTGAGAACTTGCTGTTTGGATCATGTTATAACCTACACCACCACCGAGTCCATAAATACCAACACCAGAAGATATAGGTATTCCCGAAACAAGCGTTAATTTTCCACTAACATACCAATAAGTATAAAAATCTTCACTGTACACTACAGGTTGACCTTCTGGGATGTCTGGTGGCGTCCCAATATTGCCGAAAATCACAGTAAGGTCAACTGTAGCTACTGGCAATGTAACTCTTACTACTCCTTTCACTCCTTTATCTCTACCACCAGTTGGTAATGGGTTATTATAAAAACAGATCATCCCATAAAATCCAAATGACCCTTTATCTACTTCAATGTATATAGAATCAAATTGAACCTGTTGTAATCGGAGTGATTTTATCGTTTTTAAAGCTCCTTGGCCGCCATCAGATATAATGTTTCCAAAAGCATCCAGTGTTTTTAAATTAGAAACTAGACTAAATTGCACCCCTGCACCTAGATCCAACTCTCCTTTTGCAAAAGAAATATCTACGTTGAATTGTACAGCAATCGTTTCAAAAGAAGCATTTAAACCGACGTCAAAGTTATCTAGATTGATAGGAAAACCACCAAGTCCTTTTTGAGGACTAGCAAAACTGATATAAGTGTTATCCGAGTCAAAACCTACCCCTGAGGTATAATCAAAAGCGTATTCTATACCAAACATCTTAGCATGAGCTGGTAAATCTGGCAAGCTAGAAGGGTAAAAAGTTTCGGTATCGATGTTTAGCACACCATGAAGAAATACTTGTACAAAAACTTCGTCGTCGGCACTAGGCATAAACCCAATATCTATATAAGAGTCGTCGTAAATTTCTCCTTCACCAATGATGAACGGAAAAGAAACATTTTCTTGAAAAGATACATCAAAAACATACATGTATGCAGCAGTATCTCCCGGCAAAGCGGTGTTTTCAATTAACGCATAATAATATAAAGAATCAGTAATATCTGTGATTGGAATTTGAAGCGGCCCTTTCATCCTACCAGACAATAAACTATTATCATAAAAGTGGAGGTGTAAAGAATCAATACCAAATCCAAAGCCTGCCAATGTGCCTTTTTCAATTGGGAGCACATTTTCTGCTTGCAATATTCCATAAATGTTCGGGTCAATTATTAAATCTCTCACCAATACTGAGGTAGAATCTGTAATTAGATGCCCCGGTGGTTTAAGACGAGCTTCTTTTAAATAAAACCCTCTAAAATCTGGTGTTGTTGTGTGGTAATCTTCAGGAAAATTGATATCTGGTGGATTGGATAAATCACTCATATCAAGATAAGCGTCCATCACCTCAAATTCCCACCCTTTAAGTCCAGTAATTTCAAATTTATCCACAGAAACCGAGGCCAACCAATTGATGTTATTAGATTGTGTCAATGTATCTTCTCCTGTCCCTCTATCAATGGTAAATCCGAACCTGGCCATCACTTTTTGGTCAGGTGGAACAATAGCTACTCCAGCTATTACAGGAGTCAATACTGATCTAGGAAACAACAAATGTCCATATAAACTCAAAGATTCTAAACCATCACAACCCATTTGCACTTTGCAGTAATTATTAGCATTGGTATTGTTGCCTGTCATGAAGAGTTCAAATGCATTTTCATTCGCATTAGTTAAGGCTAAATCACTTTTAAGCCCAAAAATATATTCCCCTCCAAAGCCTTGTGGATGAATACAAACAGAATCACCTACTAAAATTAGGCTATTCTCACCTTCAAACATGGCTAGTTTAGCACTCAACATGACTTTTGCTTTTGCACCGGCAGGAGTCAATTCTATATCTGTCAATCCTAGATACATTTCATTACCTTTTAATGCTGCTGGAAAACCTAAAGGCAAACCTACAGCATCATTACCAAGCAATGCATCTAATGTCCTGGTAAACTCTAATATATTTGCTAATGAAGCTACATGCTGCTCTGGTATCATGTCCAAAGCAGGATTGGCAATATCAGGGATTCTGAGATAATCAGCTAAACCCTGGATAGTTTCTTCCTGTGCCAATTGGCTTTTGACTTTGCCAGAAAAAACTTCACCGGCACTATTGATCTTGATGTTTTGAGCAGTAACTTTTATTCTAATATTACTTAAAAATTGCAAAGTTATCTCTGCATCACCATTGAATCTATCCCCATTTGCTGTAAAATTATAGTTTTCCAAATAAAAGTTACCAATTTTAATAGAAGACACTGTTGATAAATCCGTAATAGGAGTAATGTTGGTAGCTAATTGAGGATTGCATCTGCCTTCACAATCAGATGGTATAGTATCTTGCTCAGCTACTTCTTCTACAACTCCAGTGGTGTCTGAATAGACCCCTCCTGCTTCACCATACCAAAACCGTCTGATCTCTGTATATCCTGCATTTTGAATTGATAACCCTTCGTCTGCATTGAATGCTCTTACCCTTATACCATACTCATGACCATAAATTAAAGGCGGGTCATCACCAAAGTTATTATACATATAATACGTTTGGATCTCCACGATTTCTTCCAGCTGAACTGGGATTCCGTTATCACCAAAAAGTTCTTCAATATCCCAATCATAGTTGGCAGATATATCCACCATTTTGACTTCATAGTTAGTATTCATCGCTTGTGCAGGGTCACTTGATGGAAACTCCCAGCTAATATTAAAAACGGGTAACTCTGTATCTGGTATCACTTCTTGTTCGAAAGGTGTAATGATCGTTGGAACATTGGCATTCCCAACATATATAGGCATACTACAACCTATGCTCAATATAGTGCCTGTTTCAAAATCAAAGGCATTGACACAAAGTGTATAATTACCTTCTGGAATAGATCCAAGTAATAATTGTGCTTGAGTAACTCCTTCGTAGAAAATAGAACTTTCAGTCAGAGATGTATTTAACTCCTCCAAATCACCAGCTGTTAATACTTGTATTTGGTTTGGTCCTATTGTAAAAGCCTCGTCTGGCTGATAAAACCTATCCATCGTCACAGCAACTCCATTGTCGCCAAAAAAGTCAACTAAAAAGAACAAACTTTGAGGTTGGTCGGTATGATTAATAACCGTAATAGAATAATTTTGATATTGCTCGTAAAGATCGCCTGCTTCCGTAGGGAATGGCATCGCTAGGTTTGTGATAATTTCTATTGGTCTCTGTCCGCTTAAGCTAAGTCCAAAAAACACTATTAAATATGCTATAATTATTCTCATTGTCTTTTTTTTAAAATCTCAAACCGTACCCAATTGTTCCTCTGAACTCTCTATAACTTGTCCTTACTACACTACTCCTATCAATAATTCCAGCATTGGCTTTTAAAGATTGTTTAGGAGTAACTTTATAATTTACACTGATGGTATTAGACCATACTCTACCATCTCTCTTACCATTTCTATCGTTATTAGTCCATCTCGTATTAAAGCCTGTGGACAATTTTTTATCATAGAAAGACTTATCTATTTTCACACCTAGACCATAAGACCTTTGTTCATCATTAACGAGGTCAAATTTGTTGTAGATTAAAGATGGTTTGAGTTTAAGATTTAATAATTTCCAGTCCAATGAAATCCCTAAATTTGAAGTAAAAGTGATTATGTCACCATTTATATTTTGAATAGGACTAAGGTCTTTGACAGTCATTCTATTGACATACAAAAAAGCACCATAACTAAACTCTTCGCCCTTCGTGTTATAGGCAATACTGGCTCCGAGGGCTTTATTAACATTAATGTATCGGAGTGTATCGTTTAATTCCACCAATCCATCTACAGACTCATATTGATAATTGGAATAGTTAACATTTACATTTAATCCTTCCATTGGTAGAATACTTAATCTCAAGGCAGCGATTACTCTTTTACGACCTAGGTAATCCAAATTTCTCAAATTGTTTTTTTCAATACCACCTTGAGCTGAAATTGAGGCCTTCCGTTTAAAAAATGAAAAACTAGTGTTTACGGTATACGATTGTACATCAGCCTGAATAAAAGGTGTTCCCAAGGAGCGATAATTAGGTTCTATGCGTCTAAAATTAAGACCTAATTGGAAGCTATTAAGGCTAAAGTTTAACCCCAATTCACCAGCAACACTTGCTTTTGTAGAAGGGTTAATCGTGGACAATCCACTAAAAAACTTCGCTAATCCTTCCTCATTATTGAATGATTTTAACGATCTGTTTTCAGTATAAGAACTTGCATTTAAAGAACCATTAAAACTAAGATTCTTTAAAATAAAAAGCTTCCACTCTGTACCTAACACTAAGTTTTCGGCGGGATCGAGTTGGGCAATAGCTTCTGGATTCTTTGCAAATTGCTCGCTATCATCGTCTTTTATCTTTAAATAGATTAAATCTATAAAATTACGGCTGCTGCCATAACCAACCTTTACACCTGTGGCTTTTCGTTCATAAGTAGGTACAAGGTTTGCACCAAAAATAACAGTATCTCTTTGTGCCAGGTGATTTCTAATCTTTCCTCTAAAAGCAGCTAACCTAAAATTGCCTGGAGTCAGCTCAGTCCCAATGCCAAAAAAGTTTTTTCCAGAAAGACTGTACTTACTAAATCGCATGGATCTATGCCCTAAGTGGACTTTCGCCCATTTATAATAAGGACTTATTCCAAATTTGTTAAACGATGCTCCATAGCTCAAACTCTGATCTCTAAACGAAAAACTCATTGGTACATTTACCAACCCCCATTTAAATCTGAGATTACCAGCCAATACGTATGAAAATGGAGACCTCCTAGCATCTCGACCATTTACACTATAAAACTGAGTAGATGCATTGATACCACCAGATAATCCTGGCTTTGGGAAAGTGGAAATAGTCTCAATGTTTTGAGCATTTAAACTATTCCCACTTACAAATGCTAATATGATAACTACGAAAATCTTATGTATTTTCATGTTATTGAGTCTTTATTACCTTAACATAGGTTGAATTCCCTTCTAAATCTAAAATCTTAAGGAGATAAATCCCATTTTCGTAAAAGCTTAAGTCTATGCTAATTTTATCTTCAAATTGATTATTCAATATCTGCTTTCCACTTATAGACATTAATTCTACAAAGAACAATTCACTATCTGAATTTTCTAATACTACATTTATATGGCCAGTGGTTGGATTAGGATATACTTTAAGATTCCAACTTTCTACATCGTTACTCGCATTTAAGTCACATACATCACCTATACCATCACCATCACTATCTGCTTGGTTAGGATTAAAAACAAGAGGGCAATTATCAACTTCATCAAGAATACCGTCATTGTCATCGTCTAAATCACATACGTCGCCTTCCCCATCACCATCAGTATCTAACTGATCAGCATTCTTTATGTTTGGGCAATTATCAGTAGCATCAAATATACCATCACCATCTGAATCAGATTCACAAACATCCCCTACACCATTGTTATTTACATCTTCTTGGTTAGGATTAGGGACTAAAGGACAATTATCAACTTCATCAAGAATACCATCATTGTCATCATCTATATCGCATACGTCTCCATCACCATCGCTATCTGTGTCTAATTGATCGGCATTAGGTATATCTGGACAATTGTCAGTAACATCATTAATTCCGTCGCCATCTTTATCATCTTCACATACATCTCCGATACCATCACCATCACTATCTGCTTGGTTAGGGTTACTTGTAAATGGGCAATTGTCATTAACATCGTTAACACCATCATTATCATCATCTGGATCACAAACATCACCGAGACCATCATTGTCATTGTCAGCCTGATTAGGATTAGGCTGGTCAATGCAATTATCATTGTTGTTTAATATCCCATCGCCATCCAAATCAATGTCACAAGCATCTCCTTGACCGTCATTATCTGTATCTTTCTGGTCTGTATTTGCTATAGTCGGACAGTTATCATCCACATCTTTAATACCATCATTATCATCGTCATCGTCACAGATATCTCCTAATCCATCAAAATCCGAATCAATTTGATTAGGGTTTGACATTAATGGGCAGTTGTCATTAACATCAGACACCCCATCATTGTCATCGTCTAAATCACAAGCATCACCATCACCATCATTATCTGTATCCACTTGATTAGGGTTGTATATCAAAGGGCAGTTGTCGGTCACATCTGGTACATTGTCATCATCATCGTCGTCGTCACATGCATCACCAAGACCATCATTATCTGTATCTAGCTGTGATGGGTTGGCGTTGAATGGGCAATTATCAACATCATCTTCAATACCATCACCATCAGTATCTGTTTCACAGGCATCACCAATACCATCACCGTCAGTATCTGTTTGGGATGGATTTGGGACGGTAGGACAATTATCATCAGCATCACTTATACCATCTCCATCTGTGTCATCTTCACAAGCATCACCTATTCCATCACCATCACTGTCTTCTTGTCCAGGGTTGTTAGTAAAAGGGCAATTGTCTGTCACATCAGGAATGCCATCATTATCATCATCATCGTCGCAGACATCTCCCATTCCATCATTATCATTATCTGCTTGATTTGTATTTGCAATCAAGGGGCAATTGTCTATTAGGTCATTTACATTGTCATTATCATCATCAAGATCACAGACATCTCCCATTCCATCGTTATCATTATCTGCTTGATTTGGATTAGAAATAAGTGGGCAATTGTCAGATACATCTGGTATGCCATCATTATCATCATCCGGGTCACAAACATCACCGAGTGCATCTCCATCGTTGTTGGCTTGATTAGGGTTGGCGATCAATGGACAATTATCAGACACATCTGGCACACCGTCATTGTCATCATCTGGGTCGCAAACATCGCCGAGTGCATCTCCATCATTGTTGGCCTGATCAGGGTTAGCTATTAATGGACAGTTGTCTGACACATCTGGAATACCATCATTATCATCATCAGAGTCACATACATCACCCAGGCCGTCATTGTCATTATCTGCTTGATTTGGATTAGAATTAAGTGGGCAATTGTCGGTTACATCAGGTATGCCATCATTATCATCATCATCGTCGCAGACATCTCCTTGAGCATCCCCATCATTGTTGGCTTGATCAGGGTTTGCAATGAATGGACAATTATCAGAAACATCTGGTATACCATCATTGTCATCGTCAGAGTCACATACATCACCCATTCCGTCATTGTCATTATCTGCTTGATCAGGATTAGCAATTGTAGGACAATTATCCACTAAATCATTAAATCCATCTCCATCCGTATCTGGGGCTAGGTTACTATCTAATGTTACTTCTACTGATAACTTTTCAGTTGGGCAACCAGGGTTTTTATAAGTTGCTTCATAATTATATGTGCCATCTGAATATCCAGAAACATCAGTCATTTTATTATTACTCGGATTAAAATTACCGATTAAAGTATTAGTATTAGGTTTGTATAATTTATTGTTTGTCATTATCAGATCAAAAGGAGGACTTCCCACATAGAATGGATCTACTTTTCCCGTAGGGTATGTAGCTACTGGCTGTAAGATTATTTCATTATTGGTAATACCTGGGGAGTTTGGATTAAAAGATTCTAACATGTCGTAAATTAGGCCTTCATTTGTCAATATTCCATTGGTTGTATGACTGCCCGAAAAGTTGCTAATTAAATATCCTTTATTAAGAAAATTTCCTTCAGAGGTAATATTTAATTTTACAGATGTTTCTATTTTTCCACACTCTCCCGTCGAAAAATCTCCTTGGTTGACTAATACTAGTCCAGTACCGCTACCATACAAATCCATAAAACCATCAATCACGCAATTCCCACCACTATTTCTAAATCCAGTCCCGATCGATTTTAGACTCACATTTCCGACAGTATTAAATGTTCCTGTATTGTTTATGCAGTTTATATTTGCATTTAATATATTTAAAATAGTACCAAAAGCAGCATCGAAATCACCTGAATTAACTAAGCCAGATTGTCCTAACCCATTTATATTTACCAATCCAGAGTTGAAATTAAACATACCTTCATTTACAATACCATTCTTAGTTAACGCTGAGACTAAAGTTATATCACCTCCATTGTTATTGATGGTAGTTTGATTGACAATCGCGTTAAAATCGCAGTTTTCAATTTTTATTTCACCGGTTGGGAATATATTGATAAAACTAGGTCCACCATGACTGCTGTAATTTAATAAACTGACATCTTTAGCACCTTTTATATACAAGAGTCCTTCTATATCCAAATCACCTGCATTATTTAAGCCAGCCCCTGAAATGTCTTGAATTGTCATAGATGCATTTACTTCAATAAGCAATGATCCTTGTTGACCTATGTTCCAAGTATCATATGTAACTAATGGAAAAATATTTCCTCCTATAGGGTTGGTAGGGATAATTACTTCATCATTCGAATCAGGAACACCAGTATTTTTAGCCCAATTCGCTGCTACATTTGAATTATTAGAACTACAACCTGTCCAAACAGCAAAATTAGAACCTGCCCCCAAATGGCCATTATTAGTCGTAATAGTAAATGTGCCTCCATTGTTATTAAGAACGACCCCATTATTAGTATTTAAAGTAGAATTACTTGAAGAACCTTCATTGATAATGCCATTGTTTGTAATGGTTGCATTATCCTCAATTCTATTATCATCTGTATCAATTTTTGCACAAGAACTATTTATTAAATTTCCGTTTATGTGATTTAGTATTGCTCTTTTATTCTGACTACTAAAACCAAGGTCTTTATTATTGGTAAATGTTCCTCCTCTGTTATCTAAGCCTACTACTGAAAAATGAAATATTGCCAATTCCTCATCATTTACAAAGGTGGCACCACTTCTATTCCATATACCTGATTCTCCAATATTAGGTCCTATATATAATTGGTCATCATTTGTAAATGTACCAAAATTATGAATTCCTTGACCAAGTACTCCTGCTCCTCCAGTATCTTTAATGGTTAATAGGCCATGATTATGAATTGTACCATAGTTTAATATTCCATCTTTGGTAGAATTTCCATCAATGTTAAGGTTGCCGTTTATTACTAATTCAGATCCACTTCCTAACTCAATACTTCTGGCATTTGCACCATATGTGTTAACGATTGTTACTTGTACGGCACCATCAATAACCACATTACAGTTAATCGTTGGGATTATACCATTATCCCAATTAGAGGCTTTATCCCAATCGCCATTACCCCCAACCCATTTACCACAAGATTGAGATTGACCCATAAAATAAAATAAAGTGAAAAATATAACTAACGGAAGTGTTTTTTGATATTTCATGGCTCAACAATTTTAGTTTGATTAATTATTGAGACAAAGATATTTGGTAGCCATCACCATTTTCTCACCCTAAAGTGTGAATTTTGCTTTTGATAAACTCAGAAAGTATCTAATAAAGTGTTTAAAATATTTTGTTATTATTTATCCATACCACCTGTCCCTCAATGATCTGGGATTCAAGATCCCCTTTTCATTAAAATAAATCCAATCCTTTAGAACTGTTGGATGAAACGAGATGAGAGAAGACAAATTCTTTATATTTATTGGCAAAATAATGAAACCATTGTGAAATTTGATCTAAAAATATCCATAATAG
>JBBKVK010000132.1:0-3442 GCA_037968395.1 Saprospiraceae bacterium
CTCTTCGCCTTGGAGGATGAGTTTTACGAGTTTTTCTACTTGGGTGTATACTTTTGGGGATAAGGTCTCTTGCATCAATTGGAGGGACTTTTGTCGTAGTTTTTCGTCTTTCTTTTTGAGTTGATTATAGATGACATCAAAGTCTGTATTGGGTAATACGATGCCTAGTAGGTGGAAGATATGCAAAAATCCTTTGTCTAACATGACACTAAGCCGTAGATCAAGCCAAAATGATTGGGTATGACTGTCTTCGATGGCAGAAAAATATTTGGTTTGATTCACCATTTTCTTTAAGGCATAGACCTCTTCGATTCGTCTACATTCTGTGATGATTCTGTTGTTGATGAGTTCTTCTAAGAAAGTCAATTCGGGATGATGTAAGAGCAATTGTGAAAGATTTTCAACTGCTGATTGCCTTACCCTCGTATTGGAATGTACAATGAATCCCATTAACATATTGGTGGCATCTTGGTTGGGCATTTTACCCAATGCTTTACAGGATAATATTATTTTATTTACGCTAAGATCGTTTAGTCTCAATTCGAGTAGGTCGATCAGTTTATCCCCAAAATTAGCTAAAGCCTCTATTCTAATTTGATTGAGTCTTGGGTCTAATTTTAGTTTTAAAAGTAGATTTAAAAATTCTACTTCACCTGTGAGTGGTACCAGCTGAATACAAATCCCTTTGATCGTTTTTTCTTCGCCTAGTATATAGTTTGTAAATACTTTTTCATATCCGTCTACCTTGTAAACCGCCATGATTGATAGGCATTGTTTTATATAAAATACGTTTTTACTTTCTATTGATTTTGCTAATAGAGCAGGTATTTTATTCTTAAGATTCAGCGTTTTTTCTATATAAGGAATTTTTCCATAATAATTTATTAAAGCATATGCTGTAATAACTTGTAGTCGCCAATCTTCATTTTCAATAAATCCATAAATCTCTGCATCTTTGTAATCATCAGAGATAACAGCATAGGATATTATGCTTTGTTTGAGTTCATCTATTGTTGTATTGTCTATCTCTTTCTTTAATGAGAAAGGAATAAAAATGTCTGGATTAAAATATAAAAAGTTCATCAAGGCCAATTTCATCTTATCATTGCCTTTATTATACAAACTGATCATTTCTTCATCTATGCCAAGACCTTCATATTTAGTCTTGGAACTGAGCATCTTTTGAATTTCATCAAATTTATCTTCAACAGCCAATTGTTTTATGGTCTCTTTAAACTCTTTAGGTGTGATAAATTCACTGCCGTCTTGAGTTTTAGTGGAATTTTGTGCAAAAGAGGCAAAGTATATATTACGAGCTCTTCTTGTTAATATAAGCCACAATATCGTAAAGAACACACCTAACAATAGGGTCCAAATATCTTTATCTAAAGGAGAAACTGTCAGGATAATCAATAGGATTCCAGCAATGCCGGTAGCTACACTATCAATAAATATGTCTATAAAAGGCTTTACTTTGGCTTTGATATAATGTGGCACAGGGATCATGGCTAGCTCTACACCTGACCGTTGGAAAGACTGCTTAAAACTGGTATCACTCATCTTTAGCATGACAGCGAAGAAAAGACCAGGGATAATCATCAGGCCAAAAAACGAAACAAGGATTGCAGCTGGTAATATGATTAAAGTATTGGATACTCCGATTTTCTTGACGACCTTAGAAGTAATTAGTAATTGAATCAGGAATCCAATGACATTATACGTAGAATATGTAAATCCATAAAAGGCAGACAGCTCATCTTCATTAGTATAAGTCCGAGAGGCATAAACTCCAAAATGGTAATCAATTATTTTTGAAACAAGTACATTGAGTAAGACTATTAAAGCAATAGATTTTAGGAGTTTGCTGTCTTTTATCAGGGAAAAAGGCTCTAAAAATCCAGAGGTTTTTTCTGGAGCTGACTTCCTGTCTTCTCTCATCTCATTAATATCAATCAGCCTTTTGGTAAGTGGTAAGCAGATAAGCAATAATAAACCAACCAAAATTGAAACTTCTGTAGCACCACCTAACATAGATATTCCTGAAGAAAAGTAACCTCCAAGAGCTGCACCTGCAATAGACCCAGAACCAATCAATCCAAATACCCGCTTAGCTTGATCAGCATTAAATATCATATTGCCCAGTAACCAATATTGCGAAGTGCTGACTAAAGCAAAAATGGACACCCATAAATACAACAAATAAGGTGTAAATCTTCCAAAAACACCAAATGACATCATCGATCCAATGACTATAAACAAGGCGGCACAAAGTATGATGGTCTTTTTGATTACATTGGTGATTGGGTATCTATTCATCCAGGAGATCAATTGAGTTACTCCACCTGCAACAATGGCCACCATAATAAATGCTCGAGGAAGCTCATCGGCACCAAACTCTGATATAAATAATGCTGCAGCAGTCGGCTTGACCATCAATAAACAGAATAGCAAAATAAAAAATATTACTTGGAATATGATGACACTTTCGACCTCTGAATGGCGAAGGTCAAAAAGCTTCCTATATATGAGATTAATTTTGTCCAAGTATATTATTTGGGCGCTAAAGTAATGGTTTTAAGATTAATAAAATGAATATTATAGGCTCTTTGTAGAATAGTGTAGGTAATAAATACAAAGTCAATATTATTAAATGTTTAGAAAATTTATTCAAAGGGACGTTTATGAGGTTACACATTACAGTTACCGTTTTTTTACTTATGGCTTTAATCAATTCATAGGAGTGTAATAAGGAGTATTTTTCTTTTGTCATTGCCACAAAAAAAACAAAAAGTCTAGTTCTAAAAAGGCGATTGCTTTGCACCGCTCATTTCAAGCTGTCATGCTTTTTTATTCGAATTAAAAAGTAATTAAAGTAAGAAATCATAATTGATCAAAGGAGGTGAAAAATATAGTTTCACTGAACGAATAACGCAATTATGGCTCTGCATTCTCGATCGCTGTTTTATAACCAAGTTGGATAATTCATAATTAGTGGGATTTCTATTAGAAACACTCTTTTTCTGAGATGTAAATTCAGATCTTTAAGTGGGAGGATCAATCAAATGGAACAGTTGGAAGTTAAAATTATTAAATGGGAGTATACTAAAGCATATTTTTCTTTTGTCATTGGCACAAAAGAAACAAAAAGTCTAGTTCTAAAAAGGAGATTGCTTTGCACCGTTCATTTCGAGCCGGCATGCTTTTTATTCGAATTAAAAAGTAACTAAAGTAAGAAATCATAATTGATCAAAGGAGGTGAAAAATATAGTTTCATTGAGCGAATAACGCAATTATGGCTCTTCAATCACTATCGCTGTTTTATAACCAAGTTGGATAATTGATAATTAGTGGGATTTCTATTAGAAACACTCTTTTTCTGAGATTTAAATTCAGATCTTTAAGTGGGAGGATCAATCAAATGGAACAGTTGGAAGTTAAAATT
>JBBKVK010000133.1:0-7422 GCA_037968395.1 Saprospiraceae bacterium
TTTATTGATTGGTCCACAAGTTCTAGCCAATTACATCACATTCAGAATGATGTTGCTTTCCTTACAAATAACTCATCCATGTTGATTTTAAAAGATGTGAATGATGGAAGTATTCAAGAGGTTAATAATGTTAGTGGTGGTCTTAAATTTTTCGAAGGAGAACAGGATGCCATTATTTGGGAGTTAAATATGAATAATGTCATCTGGTCTAATGGAAATGCGTCTATGAATGTCACACATCAATTACCTGATGACATATTGTTTACTGATGCTTACGTTTTAGGAAACGAATTGTTACTAGTTGGTGAGAGTCCAACAATAGGTACCGAGCTTTTTATCATGAAAAAATCTGGTGAATTTATTGAAATAGATCTAAATGTTGGAGTTGAGGCTTCATCTCCAAAAGATTTTGTAGAAACAACTGATGCTTTATATTTTTCAGCTTTTCAACCAGATCTTGGCCGACAATTGTATGAAATTGATAAAAAACGAATTTTAGATATAAAGGAAGGAATTAAGATTATCTCCGATGTGAGAGCATTTCCAAATCCAACATCTCAAGTAGTAAATATTAATATTTCTAACGAAATAGATCAAGTTGATATTTATGATAATCTTGGAAGAAAAATTAATTCTCTATTAAATTTCGATGAAAATATTGATGTATCAGATCTAAATCCTGGTCTATATACATTTAAACTCATGAATAAAAATGCTTTTGTAACATCAATTGTTATCGTTAAACAATAATAGATTTAAAAGTTTGAGAGGAGCGTCAAGTATTGAATGATATTTGGCGCTCTTTTATTTAATATAGCGGCAACTAATCCTTTGAAATTGAGGACGATAATTTGCCAATCAAAGCTAAATAATGTTCATTGTGGTCAACTCTATGACTTCCAGAGCAGGAAAGATTTATTTAGATGTTGAGGTCGGCAAACATTGCAATAACTCATATTTAGCTTATGATTATTAAAATCTACACATTGGTCTTCCTTTGGTTAAACCCGGATTATGCGATAGACAATCTATTGCGGCTTGAAATAGCTGCAAAATATATCGTTTCACTAAGTTTTCTACTTACACCATAGCGGTGCTATGCTATAAGCAGTAAAACTTCATATTTTATTGCTCTTTCAACCCTCATAACGAAGCCCTATCGCATAATCCGGGTTAAAAATCTAAAATTTTGCACATCTCAATAGGGGTTTTGTCAAGTTTTTGCATCATATTGGTATAGTCATTTGAATCGATTTATGATTATTGACTTCTTCGTTAATTGTGAAAAATCCATTGTATGAAAAATCTGTACCTAATCTTAATTCTAGTCATAGCAAGTCTATCAATATTAAATGCTCAAGACTGTTTTCCAAATAGAGCAGATATTGATCTGAATCTTGGTAATATTAATTATACAAATGAACGATATGGTTTTTTTCAATATCATTTGTTTGATAATCTCAGCGATGAATCCCCAGAATATAAAAATTTAATATTTGCTCAAAATATTTGGATAAGCGGCATTACTGATGCTGGATCTTTTCGATTTGCTGGAGCCACTTATCAATCACTAACCAATAATTATGATTTTTATCCAGGCCCTTTAGACGCTGATGGTACAACATATCCTGATCAATGCAACTTTTGGGATAGAATTTTTCTTGTGGAGAAAGAAGATATGGATCTTGCCTATAATATGATATTTGACACTAATGGGAATCTTAAATCTAATATTGATTGTGCTAATCTGC
The DNA here is from genome assembly GCA_037968395.1 of Saprospiraceae bacterium. GTDB lineage: Bacteria > Bacteroidota > Bacteroidia > Chitinophagales > Saprospiraceae > JADKBO01. Next base: position 1,752 of record JBBKVK010000133.1, read on the forward strand.
CCAAATCCATCCTTGAATGGCCAGGCTTAGGTAATCAAAATCTTGTTCCTTTTGTGCCAGACCATGACATGGCAGATTATTTTGATTATAATATGGATGGTATTTACAATCCATGTGATGGCGATCTACCTGCTTTATATACAAATGGGCATTTGTATAACTCTCCAAAGGAAGTATTAACATCATTTCCATTGTACCTAACATATATGGTATTAAATGATGCAGGTGGGCCTCATCGTCTTACAGCAGGGGATCCATTGAGAGTAGAGCTACACAATTATACGTGGGGATTGTTGTCTAATTTTAATGCAAATTCCCAAACATTTAGTAAACATAAAGTTGTCAATAGAGGACCTGATAACTATAAAGAAATACGTATTGGCGTATGGACTGATGTAGATCTTGGATGTGCTTTTGATGACTATGCTGGTACGTATATAGCTGCCAATATGGCATTTTACTATAATGAAGACAGCATTGATGGAAATAATGAATTTAATTGCTCTGGGGGTGTGTCTACCTATGGTGATCATCCTCCAATGTTAGGTATAAGTATTTTAGAAGGGTTTAAAGATGTAGATTCTTTGGGTAATTTATTTGATACAAAAATGACAGCTAGTATATTTACTTTTAACTGTGGTAACCTTCCTGATTCTTTACCATGCAATCCTGAGGATTCTGATTTGCAATTTTATTATATAATGAAAGGATTGAATACTAATGGAGAGCCTATCGAAGTAAATGGGGAAAGTGCAAAATATATGTTTAATGGTAATCCAAGTGATTCATCAGCAAACACAATGTGCAAATCAAACATTTCTAACATTGACGCTAGATCAATTTTTACTTCTGGAGGCGGCACTATACTTAGTGGAGCATCTGATGAACTCGTAGTCTCTTATGTCACTACTTTTGATGGCGATTACCCATGCCCTGACATTTCTCCCTTGCTTGAGGTACAAAATGATGCTGTAAAAGCTTATGAAAATAATTGGAAACAAATAGAAGCTATTGATCCGCCTACGTTAAATTATAAAAGAGGACCCAATACAATAGATTTTGAACTGATTAATGATGCAAGTTCTAACAACTACAATGAAGGATATAGTGAATTATTATTAGATGCACCAGGTTCTACAGATCAGTACCTATATAAGTTTGAAGGTTATAAAGTGTATCAAGTTAAATCAGAGTACACTTCCTATTTATTACTCGATAATCCTAATTTTAGCAAATTGGTCTATCAGTCAGATGTTCAAAATTCAATTGCTAAAATTGATAACTTTAAGCCTACCTTTTTGTCAAACGGAGTAAAGACATATGATTCAGTTAATAAAGTCAATGGTGAAAATAAAGGAATATCCACGAAATTTCAAATTGATTGGGATTATTTTACGGACAAACCTTTAAGGAGAGATGGCGAGTATTTTTACATTGCTATAGCTTATGCACACAATGACTTTCAAACATTTGATCCTGCTACAGGTTTAGGTCAACAATACCCATATCTTGAAAGTGTTAAATACAAACCAACTTTAGTACTTCGCTCACCCGATAATGAAGAGCTTGCTCCACAGATTACCCGATTACATGGGATGGGAAACTCTAATAACCTTAAAGTTACAGATGCTTCATTGCAAGAGATCATTAATGTCTCCAACAATGGAAGAATTACCTATGAAATCAACCATGGACCATTTGATGTAGTCATTTTAGACAAGGCTAAAGTAAAAGATGGCGGCAAATATCAAGTCGAAGTATCTGGAGTATTTAATGAATCTAATAGTGAATGTGTTTTTGAAATAGATGAAACCTATATTACTGTTACTGATTTACGAACAGGTACTGTATATAATAACATAAGTCCGATTGCAGAGAGTGGAGAATATATGATAGATGACTTAGGTTTAGTTGTTTATTTATACGATGTGGTAGAGCCCGGAGGCGATTTAAGTAATTTAAGGACTATATTGGGTCAATCCATAGAATATAAGGATGAGAATGGACCAAAATGGCTTGATTTTATCGATAATAATCACTCTGATATAAGAGATGTTGAGAATCTACGAGTTAATGCCTTATTTAGTAATGATTATTCAGGTGTAGTATTAGAAGAATATACATCAAAAGGGAATCACTTTTTTATACCACTTTCTTTAAGTATTCGTAGTGGTGTCCAAACTATTGCTTCTGTATCTCCTGCTTTAAGTACACTTGTAAGGTTAGCAGTTTCTTCTAGGGATTTACAACTACAAAACCTCAACAATGTCGATATTGTATTCACTTCAGATCAATCACTTTGGTCTAGGTGTATAGTAGTAGAAACGGCAAATAGTGAATATGAGTCTTCTGCAGTTGGCGGTAATATTGACAAATCAATGTTTAAAGCAAAAAGTAATGCATCAGTTGATCAAAATGGCTTGCCAGATGGTCAAGGGAATGGATTAGGATGGTTTCCTGGATATGCCATAGATGTAGAAACGGGAGTTCGGTTAAATATCTTCTTTGGTGAGAATACTGGATTGTCTAATCCATTAGTACCTATGAAGGATAATAGCATTTGTAACGATATGGTATTTAACCCTTCAGACGAAGTGTATATAAACGATGATCCAAGTTTAGATCCATTATTAAAAGCAGTACTAGGTGGACAACATTTTATGTATGTGACACGACAAAAATATGATGAGTGTAAAGAGTTGTATGCGGAGTTTTCAAAGAGTACAATCGGGTTTGATAAGTTAGGTGTCATCACTTGGTCCGCTATTCCTGTCCTGACAAAAGGCAGTAGTCTTAGGACTTTAAGTGACGGTCTGATCCCCAATGATGTTAAATTGAGTTTAAGGGTCAATAACAAGTTTTCTAAGCAGAAAATAGTAGAGAAATTAACGAGATTAAGACGTTGTGATGTACTAACTGACAACCCTTTATATGAGTTTGAAATAAAAACAAACCCAAATGTCAATGGTAATATAAACGTAGAAAATAGATCCGTACCATGGACGACTCAGAGTAATATCAACTATTTCAAGCTCATAAATCAAGAAGAAAGGGTAGAAGTGATATTGACGGATATTACTGGAAATGTTGTTAAAACATGTAGTGTTGCTCCGAATCAATTTCTTGAAATAAAAGAAGACGATTTACCAAGTAGAAGTAGTATTATGTTTGTGAGAGTTAAGTCATTTACTTCTAAAGCTTTGAAGACTTATAAGTTGGTGGTGGTGAGATAGATTTACAAGGACCTATATCTTATAACCGTACCCAATCCTTACCACCTGTGTTTCATAATAATCATTGCTCGTATAGTTAAACTCTTGTCCATTAATTTCTTTTCTGATGATCATAGTACTTAGGATGTCTGTAGCGTTGATGAAGAGTGAGCCTTTCCCTTTTTGGATTGTCTTTTTTAAGCCAAAATCTAAGGAGAATCGTGATTTTATCTTGCCTTGAGGAATGATGTCTGGGGCTAGGTATATAGCCGTTAGCTGAGCGTCTGTTGTTTTGTTAAATCGGAAGTTGTTATTTAATTTGAAATTTCCAGAGATGACCTCCTGTTGGCTGGCTGTGAAAGTATTGGTAGTTGGATATTGATTAACAACCGCAAAGGCATTAATTTGATTTCTATACACATTTAGATTAGTATTTAAAGTGTAGGATTGCGAAAAATCATGTGAAGTGACCATCTCAATTCCTGTGTTGTAGCTTTTACCCGCATTTTGGAATATGGCGTAAATGAGTCTATTTGTGCCAATGTTACTAGATATTCTAGTAATGGTACCATCCGCAAATTTGTGGTAAATACTACTATAAAAACTGCCATCATCCCAGATCTTTTTATACCCTAACTCGATGGTATTTGTGAATTGGGGACGAAGACCAGGGTTTCCAACTTTTATAATCTCTGCATCATCGTATTTTGGGAAGATTCTGATATCAACTTCATTGGGGCGATCGACCCGTCTATTGTAGAATAAGGAAAGTTTATTGGTCTCATTGATTTTATAGCCAAATCTTATGTTTGGAAAAGGCTGTGTATAATTGTAGCCATCACTCTTGTAAACGGGATGATCAGGATTTACATCGTATTGTATGTTCACATATTCTACTCTCAATCCCAATTCTGCCTCCCAAGTCTTGTTCTCAAATAGGTAGTTGCTGTATACTGCAGGAATCAACTCATTATAGGTTGCCCAACCTCCTGCACCTGCATCTATTACAGAATTCACTCCTGGTATGAAATTCATGTTGGTTGGAATGATTCTATTTCTTACTTTAATGCCTGACTCTATTTTCCCATATTTTAAAGGTTTGGAGTAGTCTAAATTCCAGTCGTACACTTGTTCGTCTGATAGTAGTTTGAAGGCATCTGTTCCAATAGAGGTTGGAAGGAAGTTGTCGTAATAATACTTTTCGTCCTCTCTGTGAAATGTATAATTGAAGCCGGCACTTAATAGATGACCTGCTTGCTTGAATTTGTGCTGATAATTGAATATGCCCATGGCTGTGGTTTTCAACTCGTCTTCCAAAAACTGCCAAAGTCTAAGTCTATCAGTCAGGCTTGCATTATAAAATGGTTGATCCCCTTTATCGATAATTTTTTCACTGCTAAAGAATCCTGAAAAAGTAAAACTGTTATAGTCGTTTAAAGCATAATCAATCCCTGTTTTGACCGTAGAGAAATGGGTATCTCTGTTGCGTTTGAGTTGTTGAATAACTTCATCTCTATTGATATAGTACCTCTGTACGAATTCGTTTTTATTTAAAGTTTCTGTATATAGATAATCGCTTTGAATAAAAGTATTAAGCTTGCCCTTTTTGTAATTAAGCGCTATACTAGGGTTTATTTTAGGAGTAAATGTGTATTGAGGTCGGATGTTCGGTAGATTTTGTCGTCTTACCCAAAACGAACCTAGTCCAGTTGTAAGCCCAATTTTCCCATTCCATCCTTCTTCCTTATTTTTTCGATAAATAATATTGATGATTCCTGCATTGCCATTCGCATCATATTTTGAGGAGGGGTTGTTGATGATTTCTATTTTTTCAATTGCGGATGCTGGAATATTATCCAATCCATTTTGGTTACCAAATCCGGTAATTGCTGTTTGTTTTCCATCAATAAGGACGACTACTTTATCATTACCCCTCAATTGTACTTTTCCATCTTGCACAGTGACACTTGGTAGGTTTTGAACAGCTTGCAGTATCGATCCTCCACTTTGACTTATATTGTCATCGATCGAAAAAATTTTCTTATCCATTTTATCACTCACTTGACTTTGTTTGGCAACTATAGTGACTGCTGATAATGAAACTGAATTCTCTTCGAGTATTATTTTACCGATATCCAAAAAGTTACTGAGACTTCCGACGTAAATGGATTGATACACTGTATTGTATCCGATGTAGGAAAGCTGTACTATATAATTGTCGGGCTTTACTTTAGAGAGTGTAAATCGTCCTTGGTCATCTGTAATCGTACCTTGGATAAAGTTAGAATCTATTGCAGAGAGGAGGACTGCATTTGCATATCCAAGTCCTTCGTTTGTCACCTTATCTTGAGCCAATCCCGAGATAGTAACCAAAGTTTGAGAAAATGCTAAAGTGTACAAACTGCAAAACAGAATAGATGTAAATATTCTTTGAAAAATCATTTAAAATATAGTTAGAA
>JBBKVK010000134.1:0-8799 GCA_037968395.1 Saprospiraceae bacterium
TATTTCATTTTTCGACTGAAGATCCCTGAAAATGGAAATAAACGGTGTAACTCCCGCACCTCCAGCTATAAATACACCTTGGTCTTTGTATCTGATCGCCCCAAACACCTCATGTAAAATTAACTCATCGTTTATTTTTAGATGGAGTAATTCGTTTGTCACACCTTTGTGCGATGGATATGTTTTTATAATAAACTCAAGATAGTTATCCTCAGGCAAGCAAGTGAAAGTGAAAGGATTTTTTTTATCCTTCCAACCATTTTTGTTTATGGAAATTTCTGTGGCTTGACCAGGGGTGAAAGCGTACTTTTTAGGTTTTTCAGTAACAATTTTCAATACATCATGAGTGATCTTGTCTATTGATTCTATTTTTACAATATGTTGTTTCATCTTATTTTTATTTTGACTTTGTTAAAGATTCTAACATTGTAGGTATAAGTTCTGCCACCGTAGGATGTGGTACTATACTATCCCTGATAACTGTATAGGGCTGCTGGGCATACATGATGTTGATAATCCCACTAATAATTTCATCACCACCCACCCCTAAAACACAGGCACCGAGAATTTTGTTCGTTTGGCCATCGATCATGGCAGACATAAAGCCATGAGTTTCTCCTTTTTCTTTAGCCCTTGCAATTTTGCTCATAGGCATATGCGCTACTTTTATCTGATAGCCTTTTTCTTTGGCCTCACGAAAAGTCATGCCCACCCTACCTAAAGGAGGATCTATGTACAAACCATAGGTCATAATACGATCGGATACCTTTCTGTCTTTCCCATCAAACAAGTTCTCGGCTATTATTTCATAGTCATTATAGGCCGTATGAGTAAAAGCACCTTTACCATTGCAATCTCCAAGGGCATATATGCCTTTAACCGATGTTTCCAAATAATCATTTACTTCAATAATTCCCTTTTCATCGGTTTTTAAATCCGTTTTTTTAAGGTTGAGCAAGTCGGTGTTTGGTTTTCTGCCCACAGCAAGCAAAAGGTGTGACCCTGAAATTTCGGAAATCACACCATTCATATCCAGCTTAAGTGTTATACCATCAGTAGTGTTCTCAGCATGAGTGCACTTGGTGTTCATTTTAAAGTGAATTCCTTCTTCGCCCAAAAACTCATGAATGCTGCTACTCACTTCTTCATCTTCCCTGTAAATCAATCGTTCCCCTCGCTCAATGATAGTTACCTTACTGCCAAAACGCTTGAACATTTGACCAAACTCCAGTCCTATGTAACTGCCGCCCAAAATGATTAGATGTGTAGGAATCGTTTCCAATTCCAAAATGCTTTTGTTAGTGAGATAATGGGTATCTGCAAACATTTTCGGAATGACGGCCCTGGCACCCACGTTGATGTAAATAAAGTCAGCTGTCAACAAATCGCCATTTACCTCCACTGTTTTTTGGTCTACAAATTTTGCTACTCCTTCAATTAAATGGAGTTTGTCGTTTTTTTGAATGGCTCGGTTCAAACCATCCACAGAAGTTTTGATTAGGGCATCCTTCCTATCCTTTATTTTTTTAAGATTGGCTTTTACTCCAGGTGGAATAGCAATGCCCATTTCGTCACCATGCATGGCATCCCACATTCTGCGGGCACTTGCAACATATGCTTTGGTAGGTGTGCAACCCACATTCAAACAAGTATCGCCTACATGTTCTTTTTCAATTAAGGCAATAATTTTCCCTTCACTAGCCAGTTTAAAGGCAAGTGGCGTTCCGGCCTGTCCGGAACCTATGATAATAGCATCAAAATGTTTCATTGTCTCTAATTTTTAAGATAAGGGTTCATTTAATCAAAATAGGCTTTCAATTGTTTCTATAAAATTTCCTATTGTTACTTGTCTCTGGAGATGATTTGGGTCTTCACTTTGTTCAATTCCTTTTTGGCATCATTTAGTTCTTTTTTACTAGCATTCAATTTTTGACTGGTCTCTTTCAATTCATTAACCAGGTCCTCATTTTCCTTTTTCAGTTTTTCGATCTCGTCTAATTTTTTCTTGATGTCGCCTTTATTATCTTCGATATTATCCTTTAGGTCAGCAGTATCATCTCGGAGATCCTCTACAACTTCTTGGGCATCGTCTATCTGCTCTGTATAGTATCCTGGCAAATAATTATTGATAAAACCAACTAAGGCTTTCCGAAGATTTTGGTAAGCCTGATAATCGACAGAAGGGTTGATTTTGATATCGTACCCATAAGCACCGAAGAAACTAAGTTTAGTACGATCCCCATCTTCAATTACTTTAGCATAAAAATCCATTTTCTTATTACTAATGGCATCTATATTTACACCTTTAGCATAGAGCACATCTTTGTTGGTCAAAAAGCCAATACCTTTCATCTTGACATCATGTTTGTCACGCATATAACCTTTTAAGCTCTTCTTAACTGCTTTGGTTGCTGGTTCGAGATATATGGAAAATGTTGAAAAAGTAGTCTCCTCGTAATTCGTTTGGTCCTTGTTAATCTTAACATCCTGTGCATTTGCACAAAAAGACGAGATAAATAAAATAATTAAAATACAATTTTTTATGGTTTAAATTTTATGAAGTGAATTAAACTTTTGGAATTAGAATAAGTTCTAAATCACTTCTATTTATAATAGAAATAACAAAATAGAAATGCAAGGAAAGTAATACTCACCATACTTGATCTCTAGGGTTTGAATAAATGTCAATTTTAAAGACGTTTACTTTCTGTTAGTAACTTCTTAAGTTACAAAGCTTCCTTCTACAACATCAGGATAAATTTCACTATATTTCATCACTTTATTCATACTAACCCTCCTGTTAATATGTTCTCGTTTCAAATCTTTAGGATTACTAACACCGGAAGCTGCCATTAATTCAATAAAACTTTTAATTGTTTCTTGATGAAAATTAGATACTCGTTGTGCTTTATCTTCTACCACTAGCCCTTTCATTAAACTTTTATTTTGAGTAGTAACTCCAACAGGGCAAGTATTAGTATTACATTGTAATGCTTGGATACAACCTGTCGCCATCATCATAGCTCTAGCACTATTCACCATATCGGCACCCATTGCTATTACTCTAGCTATATGAAAACCACTAAATACTTTTCCTGATGCAATCACTTTTATATCTTTCTTTAAATCATATCCTCTTAGTGTATCAATTGCAAACGACAATCCATCTCGTAAAGGCATCCCTAATGAGTTGGAAAATTCTATAGGAGCAGCTCCTGTTCCTCCTTCTCCACCATCAATGGTAATAAAATCTGGTTTTATATTGGTAACAATCATCGCTTTACATATATCTTCGAACTCTGCCTTTTTACCAACACATAATTTAAATCCAACTGGTTTTCCTCCTGATAAATCTCTTAATCGTTTTACAAAAGACATTAAGCCTTCAGCATTTTTAAAAGCGGTATGACCAGGAGGAGAATGTACATCTGTATGAGGTTCTATAAGACGAATTGCAGCTATTTCTGGAGTGTTTTTAATGGCTGGTAAAATCCCTCCATGACCAGGTTTAGCACCTTGAGAAATTTTAATTTCTATCATTTTCACATTATCGATTATTGCATTTTTTTGGAAAGTATCAGGACAAAAATTCCCGTCTTTTGTTCTGCAACCAAAATAAGCTGTTCCTATTTGCCAAATTAAATCTCCACCTGGCTGTATATGATATGGACTCACACCACCTTCGCCCGTATTGTGCGCAAAATTTCCGATTTTAGCGCCTGTATTCATTGCTAAAACAGCATTTTGACTGAGGGATCCAAAACTCATTGCCGAAATATTTAAAATACTTGCTGAATAAGGTTTTGTACAGTCAGCACCGCCCACTAACACCCTTGCTTCCTGCTCTAAATCTGTGTGGTTTTTGGCATAAATAGAATGATCCATCCATTCATAACCGGCACGATAAATATCCATTTTAGTACCAAAGGGAGTCGTATCATTTACTTTTTTTGCTCGTTGATAAATTAAAGAACGAAACTCTCTATTAATTGGAGTTCCTTCTGTATCTGTTTCTACAAAATATTGCATGATTTCGGGCCTTATTTTTTCAAGCATATATCTCATTCTTGCTAAAACTGGAAAGTTCCTTTTGAGGGTGTGTTTGGTTTGGAAAATATCGGAATATCCCATTATTATTATTGGACCAAATAGAAGTAGGCTCCAAATTATAGGTTCCCAAATAAAGTAAATTCCAGCTATTGCTGCCACGATTACTATTGATCCGACTATAAATATTTCTCTAGGTTTCATAATTTCTTATATTTTATAGTACATTACTTTTTATGACCATTAATTTTTCTCTTGTCATTTCGTGCATCGAATATTGTATTCCTCCCATTCCAATTCCTGAGGAATCTCTTCCTCCAAAAGGCATCCAATCTACTCGAAAAGCCGAATGGTCGTTTACCATAACAGCAGTAGCGTTTAGTTTTTTTACACAGTCCAAAGCGACATCTAAATTTTTTGTAAAAACAGATGCTTGAAAATGAACATCTAAACTATTGGCAATTTCTATTGCTTTTTCTCTATCGGAATATGAATAAACACAAACTACTGGTCCAAAAATCTCTGAGGTGGAAACGCTAACATGTAGCGGTGGATTTAATAAGACGGTGGGTTCGAAACAGGTCTCTGAAATTCGCTTTCCTCCACATAATACTTTTGCGCCAGCAGAAATTGCTTCATTCACCCATTGCTCTACTCTGTCCACTTCTCTTGGTAAAATAAGAGGTCCAACTTCTGTGTTGTCATCCATTTGGTCTCCCACCACTAATTTGTCTGCCATTTTTGCCAATTGATTAGCCACTTCATCACAAATGCTTTCTTCAACAAAAACACGCTGAACGGAAACACAAACTTGTCCTGCATGATAAAAACCACCTTTTAAAAGTGATGGTAGTAGCTCATTAAAATCAGCATCCATTTCTACAATTACAGGTGCAGCTCCACCATGTTCTAAAGCACATCTTGTTCCCGGAGAAAGTTTTGATTTTAAATACCAACCTACTTTTGCTGAGCCAATAAATGAAAAATAATTAATCCTTTTATCAGTAACCAGCGTTTCTGCGACATCATTCTCACAAATTATTGCTTGACACCAACCTGCGGGTAAACCTGCTTCTTTTAAAATTTCGACCATTGATAAACAGGACAATGGTGTTGTTAACGCTGGTTTTATAATTACTGGACAACCAGCCGCAATTGCTGTTACTACTTGATGCACAATTAAATTAAGTGGATGATTAAAAGCACTTATGGAAGCTACTACTCCAATTGGTTCACGAGTAGTAAAAGCTAACCTATTTCCAGAGGCTTTTGTTAAACCCATAGGTATGTGTTCTCCTTTTAGCTGTCCAATATGTTCCGCAGCAATTTGAACACCATTAATGGCTCTTAACACTTCAATTTTGGAATCAACTAATGGTTTACCTCCTTCTTGTGCCGCTGTTTTAATTAAGTCTTCAATTCTACTTTCCATAATAGAAGCAGTACGATGCAAAATTGCAATCCGTTCGTGAGCAGAAATCCATTTAGATTGATCTTGAAATAAAGTATAAGCAGTTGTTAGCGCATTTTCTACTTCTGCTTTTCCAACTAATGGAATTTCTTTTATCAGATTTAAATCGTATGGAGATGTTACTTTTAACATTGTAATTGACGTTTAAATTCTATGATGATTGTGTTTCGAAATGATGGAGGAAAAATCAGCTACTGCACTTGCTACTTTTTGGGCAATTCCTTCATCAAATGAAGAGGGAATTATTCTTTTTCGGGTTGGGGTGTCAATATAATCTGCAAGTGCGTACGCTGCTGCTAATTTCATTTCAGGTGTAATTCTTTTTGCACGACTGTCTAAAGCTCCTTTAAAAATACCCGGAAATACCAAAACATTATTTACTTGATTTGGGAAATCGCTACGCCCAGTTGCAACAATGGCGGCTCCTCCTTTGTATGCTTCTTCTGGAAGAATTTCTGGATGTGGATTTGCTAATGCAAAGATTATCGGATCTGTTTTCATCGTTTTCACATCTTTAGCTGTTAATAAATTTCCTACACTCACTCCAATAAATACATCTGCATCTCTTATCGCATCTTGTAAAGTTCCTTTCAGGTCAGCGCTATTAGAATAAGTTAATAACTCTTTTTTAACCGCTGATAAATTCTCCCGATTTTTACTAATTATGCCTTTACTATCGCAGATAATAATGTCCTTAACAGACAAACAGGAATTAGGATCTAAGCTTATACACCTTAACAATTTGGCAATGGCTACACCAGCTGAACCAGCTCCATTAATAACAACTTTTAATTCGTGTATCTTTTTCCCTAAAACCTTACACGAATTTAGTAATGCAGCAAGTGTAACAATTGCAGTTCCATGTTGGTCATCATGAAAAACAGGTATTCCAACATCTTGCAAAGCTGCTTCAATTTCAAAACATCTTGGAGCAGAAATGTCTTCTAAATTAACTCCTCCAAATACCGGTATTATTCGCTTAACTGTTTCAATAATTTCAGCGCTATCTTGTGTATCCAAACAAATTGGAAAAGCATTCACTCCCCCAAATTGTTTAAACAACATAGCTTTTCCCTCCATTACTGGAATTGCAGCTTTTGGACCAATATTTCCTAACCCTAAAACTGCAGAACCGTCACTTACTATTGCAATCGTATTTCCTTTTATAGTATAGGCGTATGCCTTTTCTTCATCTTCTTTTATTTTCAAACAAGGTTCCGCAACCCCAGGGGAATAAACTACTGCCAAGTCCTCTTTTGAGTTAACAGATGTTTTATTTGTAATTTCAATCTTTCCTTTCATTTTAGCGTGAAGTTCAATTGATTTTTTATAATAATCCGTCATGTAATTGTTTTTTAACTAAGTTTAAAGAATGCAGGTTTTTTCTTTCAGTAATACATTTAATATTGAATGATTCAATGAATAATCTACTGCTAAATCTATTATATGAAATCCATCGGTATTTAAACATTTAGTGAGTACTTCTTTAAAATTTTCGTCTGATGTTGGTCGGTGTCCGATTGCTCCATAACTTTCTGCATATTTTACAAAATCAGGATTTTTATAATCTAGCCCAAAACTTTCAAAACCCATACCTTCTTGTTTCCACTTTATCATACCATAAGCGCTATCATTTATAATGATAACGACCATATTTAAATTTAGCCGAACGGCAGTTTCCAATTCCTGAGAATTCATCATAAATCCTCCATCTCCACAAACGGCAATTACATTTTTATTTGGATTAATCAATTTTGCCAACATAGCAGAGGGTAAACCTGCACCCATTGTTGCCAAAGCATTATCTAATAATAAAGTGTTGCGCTGGTAGCATTTATAATTACGAGCAAACCAAATTTTATAAATGCCATTGTCTAAGGTTACGATTCCGTCTTCAGGTAATTCTTCTCTAACTAGATGCACCAAACGTTGTGGCAAAATAGGAAAGCGATGGTCTTCAGAATACTTGGTTAAATGTGTTTCTACCTCTCCTTTTATTGTTTTATAATAAGAAAAATCCCAATTGCTTTTATCCTTAATGTGAGCGCCAATATGTTTTATACAGGAATTTATATCTCCAACAACATTTAAGTGAGGAAAATAAACGGCATCCACCTGAGCTGGAAAAAAATTAACGTGAATCACTTTTGTTCCACCTTCTTCCATAAAAAACGGTGGCTTTTCAATTCCATCATGTCCAACATTAATGATTAAATCGGCTCGATTAATAGCACAATGTAAAAAGTCATAATCGGATAATGCTGCCGTTCCTAAAAATAAAGGATGACGTTCATCTACAACACCTTTTCCCATTTGGGTATTGAAAAATGGGATGCCTTTTTCTTCGATAAATTGAGTAAGTGCTTTACTCGTATTTTTACGATTAGCTCCAGCTCCGATCAACAATAAAGGCCTTTTAGCAGCCTCTATCATTTCTACTGCTTCCCGAATTGCCATTTCATCTGCATCTGGTCTTCGATGACCAACCACTTGAAATATTCTCTTGTCGCACTCTTCAGCAGCAATATCTTCAGGTAATTCTAAATGAACTGTACCAGGTCTTTCTTCAATAGATAAACGATAGGCTTCTCGAACCATTGAAGGAATGTTATTTCCGTTTACAATTTGACGAGTATATTTTGTTATTGGTCTCATCAACTCAACGATATCAACGATCTGAAAACGACCTTGTTTTGATTTTTTTATTGGTTTCTGCCCGGTAATCATCATCATAGGCATAGCTCCTAATTGAGCATAAGCTGCTGGTGTTGTTAAGTTAGTAGCTCCAGGCCCAAGAGTAGCTAAGCATACGCCGGGCTTGCCAGTTAATCGTCCATAAGTAGCAGCCATGAAACCTGCTCCCTGCTCATGTCTCGTTAATACCAATTTGATAGTTGAGTTTCTTAACGATTCTAACAAGTCAAGGTTTTCCTCTCCTGGTATCCCAAAGATGTATTCTACCCCTTCGTTTTCTAATGCTTTAATAAATAGGTCTGATGCTTTCATAATTTTATCACCTTTGTTAATTTTTATTGATTATTAATGATACGGGTTATCTTTCTTTTCTGTTATATTATCCATTTTATTCATATCTTTTTTTCTCCCTTCATCCTTTGCATCATCTCCATCATTTCTTTATTTTCCATCATAGATTTACATATTCCTTACTTCATACTTTTCAAGTATTTGAAAAGCTCGCTGTCAGTAGATAAAATAACAGATGTAGTTGTGTCAAATGTTGTTTCGAAGGTTTCCATTGATTTCAAAAAACCGTATAATTC
>JBBKVK010000135.1:0-10893 GCA_037968395.1 Saprospiraceae bacterium
GAATAAGTCTAGGCTTTTTTATGGTTAATAAGTCTTATTCTCTAAAAGATCAAAGTAATGGTACCAAGCCTCAGATTTTGATAATACTATGAGATTCACCTGACGAAAGTAAAATGTAATAAATACCAGGTTCCCATTCTTGCAGGTTAATTATTACCTTTTTATAGTCAACGATATTTGTACTTTTTAACTTACCTAATGCATCAAATATTTGAATTTCATCATTTAAGTTTGTTTTGATTGTAACCGTTTCTGAAGTTGGGTTTGGGTATATTGATATTATCAACTTTTCCTCTGCCTCAGTTGATAATGCTTGGTTGTACTCATAGGCTCCTATGTCTATACTACTTCCTACTACCCTATCGTTTTCATAATAATCTTCATCACCAGACTTGGTTGAATTAGTGCCAGCATCAATGCAAAGTGACCCCGCATTAACTCTAAAATCATATTGAGTATTAATAGACTTGAATTCAGGATCACCAGATATGTTTCCAACCCCATTTACTGCATTTTGGAATTCGGAAATCCCTTTATAATCATTTCCATAAAAATAAAATTCTTCCTGCCCAAGTCCAATAGCGGTTACCCAATTATTATTATGGAATTTAAGACCTATAGATGGTGCTATATCCTCAGTAGATAATAAGTAAGCTGTAGGACTAGTACCAAAAATAATGTTGTTGACTATTTCAAGACTTTCATTGTAAAATAGGTAAATTTCACCACTGTAAGCATTCTCAGTATCATTGCCAAAGAGTGTATTATTAATAATGGTGACATTGGTTACTTTCCCACTTCCAGATGGATAATCATAACCTCCTACGGCTAATCCTGAAGTTGCATTCCCATATATCAAGTTGTTCCTAACTATTATATTATCTGTAGATTTACCAGTATTTTCGCAACCTATTTCTATTCCCCATTGATTTTGGAAGACTCTATTTTTTTCTATTATTAGATTTTTGCCACCATCTACGTAAATACCTGCAGATGTGGCATATGGAGATAGACAATTGTAGGTTACATTTTTTGCAATGTATCCATTTCGAGCCTGATCTTTCGTCGGGTCATCACAAGTCCCTTCATGGCCAATAATATCTATACCGATATTCGTCACATTGTAAATTTCATTATCCATAATTTCAAACCCATCAACGTTACCATTAACGGCCAAGGCCTCACTGAAACCCAATCTACAATCATGAATTTTATTATGGTAAATCTGTAAGTCAGTTATAGCATGATCTGAATTGTCAGCATATACAGCTATTGCATGTGCATTAGTATTTTGATTGACAGCAGCATTTGGATTTGATGAAAAATTAATATCATAAACCTCACAATCTTCAATTCTTATATGATCACAAGCACCTCCTACTAGTATGCCCACTGCATTATTCTGTTGATGATTTCGAATAATTAAATTTTCCAATGCAATATGATGTGCATCATAGATCTCAACTATGGCAGTACTTATCTGTCCAACTGCATCGACAATGACTTCATCATTTTCAAATCCGCTGAAAGTAATGTACTTATTATTAGATCCAGATACATTGACATATAAGGCTTCAAAGTAGATGCCTTCATGTATGTATACCGTACTCCCAGGAGTTGCATTATCCATAGCATGCTGTATAGATTCCCATGGTAGAGATGATGTCCCTGAATTACCATCATTACCTGTTTTTGAAACATGAAACTCTTGCCCATTAAGAATTATCGAATATAAAACAATAAATCCAGATACTAACCATTTCATGTTTTGAAATTATAATTTAAATTTAAGTGTATTTATCCTTGCTAACTCGTCCTATATCTTTGCTTAATTAAGCAATATATTTAGGTTAACCATTTATCCTAATCCAATAAGAACCGCCGTGTTTTTCTGCATTTCTAAGGTTATCGTGATCCCAGATTGGTGAGATTAATTCTGATAACTCCTTATCTTCTGAGATAAAATAATTTGGTAATATCGTTTCATATTTTTCAGGGTTAGCCAATAAATACATTGCCAATCCATATTGCTCAGAGTAAAATCTATCACACATAAATTGGGGATAGTCATAAGGCAAATATATATCGTGCATGTGAACAATTACACCTTTTTTTAACCTCGGCAATACTTCTAAAAAGAATACCATTGAATCAGAGTTAGGAAGAATCCTGTGTGAATTATCAACAAACAATATATCATTTTCATTTAACTCCTCCAATATGTTGAAATTAATATTCTCAAAAGGCTTTCGTATTACTTGATTTGCTAAATTATCAATCTCAGCACGAGGCATTGGGTCAATTGAAATGATTTCAGTTATTAGGTTTTGTTCTATTTTGGCCTTATAAGCAACTTTTGTTGAGTTTCCTGAACCTATTTCAATGTATTTTTTGGGTTTAAACTCTGTAAGTAATGTATATATTCCAATAATATCCAAGCCTGGTAAAAATCCATTATTCCACGTTGGCTTTATAGCATCGGTCTCTTTTTTAGAATCTTGAATTGTCCAAATTGAATCTTTTAATAACAATGATTTCTTAATCAATTCTTTATAACTATCTCGGTTTTTATCAATTATCCTTAATAAATCCTTATGTGCTAGTTTGCCATGTCCGTATCTAGGTTTAAAATCCACTTTATAATCCAAAAATAAGTTTTGAAATTTGGGATTTAAAAATCTGTAAATTTGTTTTAACATCTTTTTTTATTTATCGTTGAAATGCAGCTCTTATTTTTAAGCGCAGACTCAGAGCCCTACTTGCAACATTTCATTCAATCTCTAAGGTAGTATTTAGGTAGGGAATTTTGAGTGATTTGTTTATTTTTTTTAAACTAATATAGGTTTGAATTTTATTAATCAAGCTTGTTTCTATATTACTTGTTACTTTTAAAAAGTAATGTACTCAATTAATTATTAATTTATTTGATGACATTTTCATAGTGAAAAGGATATTTTCACTTATCCATTAACCTGGCGGTAAATCTACAATCTAAGATATTACCTTCCAAGCCCTTGTTTTGTGCACCATTTTCTTTTATCCAATTAATAGAAAAGCTTTCTAATGCCAATAAAAACAAAAATCATAACTGTATAAACTATAAAGAAAGGTAAAATAATGGCCTTCAAACCTAATACTAGCATAGTTGAAATAAGGAGTAATTGGAAGCCTAAACCTAAAGTAGAAACACATGTCATCAACCAATTTGGTAATACGACTCCTTTATCAGCATTACTGTCTAAGGTATAAATGATTTTATCAAAAGCACCATAGAACAGTTTATACATTCTAAAAAGTATATTCACATGCTTTTGTTTTTCTCCTTTCAATGCTATTGGTGTTTTGTCTTCAAACACACGACTAGTAGTATCGCCATTAAATTTATTTCTTAAAATAACATAGTAATAATTGTAAAGTGTACCTTGCAATTGCAGACCAAAGAATGCTAAAATGCATATCCAAATGGTAGTGTTACTGACGTACCATATAGAAATGAAAAATAAAGCATTTAATATTATGTCTGCAACTGAATCTAAATACCTTCCAGTATACGACGGTTTTTGTTTTACACGAGATAATTCACCATCTGCTGCATCTAATATTGACTTAAAAATCAAAAATAATGCTGCTAACCAATTATAACCTTGAATTATACAATAAACGGCAATAAGGCCAGATAGAATAAAAGCAATAGTAACATGTATAGGAGTAAAAAGAGTATTCTTTAATGAGTTAGCTATTACTTTTGCTATTGGTCTACCATAGTCTGAAAGATCAATAAATTTATGCTCTTTTGGTAATTTGGACATTTAATGTCATAGAAAGCGTTTTTTGGGATATACCAAATAAGTTTAAGGCAAAGATACGGTTAAATCACAACTTATGAATTAGCTTTATGAAATAATTATATTGAAAAAAGATTGTTCTGTATTGGTGTTTTCTGATGTTTATATATTTGGTCAATAAAGCACTATAACTTAAAAGGATAATTTAAAGGACGAAATTTCCAAAATAATCTTCCCAAGAATATACTATATAGATGATTTCATAATCTGAAATATCTTTATTAAGCTGTTCAATATCAAGCTAATGACCTGACTTTCAGCCATAGTGTAGACTTACGTAGAGCGTCACAGGTTATGACAATGTTCTACTGTTGAAAGCGGGATTACTTACTTATACCTGCAAAACTGATCCCAGTTAATCTATGAATGTCATAATCAAAGGTTGAGAGATCATTGGAATTGAATTTTGAGATATGGTCATGACCACATGCTCGAGCGATTACTTTTATCAGTTCATTAGATGCATTAAAAAAATTGTGTAACTGATTTGCTGAGGCTTCAATAATCAAACGATCCCTTAAATGATTTTTTTGAGTTGCAATACCTACAGGACAGTTATTGGAATTACATGCTCTCATTCCTAGGCAACCGATTGCTTGTAATGCTGAATTTGAAACAGCAATAGCATCTGCCCCAAGCATCATTGCTTTCGCAAAATCCTCAGCCACTCTAAGGCCGCCTGTGATTATGAGTGTTACGTTATTTGCTCCAACGCTATCTAAGTGTTTTCTCGCTCTTGCTAAAGCTGGGATAGTAGGTACGTTAATGTTGTTTCGAAGAATCGTTGGAGCAGACCCAGTTCCACCACCTCGACCATCCAAAATAATATAATCAACTCCTACTTTTAAAGCGAAATCTATATCTGCTTCAATATGGCTAGCAGCAATTTTAAATCCAATAGGAATACCCCCTGTTTTTTCTCTTACTTCAGCAGCAAATTTTGCAAAATCTTCTGGTTTAATTAGATCAGGAAATGCAGCAGGTGAGATAGCAGTTTCTCCAACTTTCAAGCCCCTGACTTCTGCAATTTCTTTTGTTACTTTATTCCCTGGGAGATGTCCTCCGGTTCCTGTTTTAGCACCTTGACCACCTTTAAAATGAAAGGCTTGTGCTTTTATTACTTTATCCCAAGAAAAGCCAAACTTTCCTGATGCCAGTTCATAAAAATATCGACTATTATTGGCTTGTTCTTCCGCTAACATTCCTCCTTCACCACTGCAAATACCTGTACCTGAAAGTTCTGCTCCCATAGACAAAGCGATTTTTGCCTCTTTAGAAAGGGCACCAAAACTCATATCAGAAACAAACAATGGAATATCTAGAGCCAGTGGCTTTTTAGCTCCTTTACCAATAAGGACTTTTGTATTTACTGCATCTTCATCGAATAGCGGACGAGATGCCAATTGTGCTGGCAGAAATTGAATGTTTTCCCATTTTGGTAATGTGTTTCTATCTACACCCATTGAAGCTGAAGGTCCATGATGGCCCCAGTTTTTTAAACCATTCCTTGCAAGTTCTTTGATATAAGAAGTATAAGGCTCTGTATCCTGAGGATTGGTATCTGCGTATTGACCAAGATACTCATCCCTTTTAAAAGGTTGTGGGTGCTTAAATATATATTCATTGATTTGTTCTTCATCAACATAGACATCTCCATCTTTTATTATTGAATGAAATTTATGTAAAGCCTCATTATTATCATATTCACTAACACCTGTATCAATTCGATAATCCCAATCATGGACACTACAAATAATATTATTACCCTTCACATAGCCATCTGCCATTAATGCTCCTCTATGCAGACATCTTCCATAAAGTACAGACACATTTTCTCCATATCTGATGACCACAAGATCTAAATTATTGACTTGTTTTCCTATTGGTTTTTTCTCTTCTAATTCCGAGAAATTGCAAAGTTTAATTTCTTTCATTTTTAGTTTTTAAGTTTAAGGTTTCTTACTTCCATTTTACTAGTTGCTAATGGTTATATTTTATGTGTCCAGTAAAAAAGTTGCTTTTCTATAAAAACTGAACATAATTGGGTAGTTAAGGATGGGATAACGCTTATATAAACATGGTGATTTTTGACTATCAAAAAATTATACTTTAATAACTTATTCGCCGTAAACTAATCATATTCTAGTGATCGTATCCTATTTTTCTTCGAGTATTTTGCTCAATAAAGTACTGCTTTTGTTCATCGTAGGAATTAATGAAGTTTTCATGAAAAATATGTAAAAGTTCAAAATTTAAAGATCTTCATGATCTTTACCCCTTTTTATATTCCAAATTCAAGAAAATTTTTGTCATTTAACCCACTTCTTATCAGAATTAACTATTATGAAAATAATTCAGGAGCCAGGCAAACAAATGTGGTTTATTTCAACTTATCTCTTAAAAATTTATTGGTTATATCTTTACAAATTTCAAAAATGTAGTATCCATTTTAGATCGATCATTCATAGAGCTTTGAATTAATAGAGTATAAATACCAGGCTTCAAATATTCCATAGATTGAGAAATGACCTGATTATTAGAGGTTGTTTCTCTATTATAAAGTGTTTTTAATTTCCTACCATCTACAGTGATTAATTCTATTTTTACATATGCCCCAAGATGATTATGTAGAGTAAGAAACATTTGATTTGAAACAGGGTTTGGAGCAAGTGTAACGTTTATAATGGTTCTATTTAAATTGGAAATACTGTTTACAATCGACGTATTATAGCTTGGACCAGTATTCGCTTCTGTTGCAATTGGTTGGATCATGATATTATGAGAAAATTCACTGCAACCTAAATCTTTTTCTTGAATATTAGAGGGTCTGTTTTGTTGCATCAAATCAAATGAAACATTGATGTCTATTGGCTCCATGCCGTCAAATTGCGGTAATGAGGCATAGCCCGATAAAGCTGCATTTATAGCAGGGCTATTTTCGGATAAGCCAAAATATCCGTTTGCATTCTTCACCAAATCTGGATTTACTATGTTAACACCACTATTCGGTGTTGTAAAACCTAGATTGCCAAAGACCAAATTTCCAATCCATTTTTCATTCCCAGTTTGCTCAGTAAATAATTTATTATCGGGCTCAGTGAAGATATTGTTTGCAATAGTAACATTTGTCGGTTTGTAACTTCCTGAACCGCCAAGTATGACCTCTGAGCTACTTATAATAGTATTGAAAGCAATATTAATGTTGTCTAATGGATCTGAACTTTCGTTTTGAAGGTAAATGGATCTGTCATTTAATTCAATAAAATAGTTATTGTAGATATAATGATTTTGTCCTTCCCTTACTCTGACACCACCCTTCCCATTCAAGAAGAAATTACCATAGACAATCACTTCAGAGCCATGTCTAAGTACTAACTCCGCAAGAGGATTGTTATCGAAAGTATTGAAACGATACACATTCTGGCTGGACTTACTTGATATGATTTCACCATCACCATTACACTTTGTAAAATAGCAATATTCTACCAAGGATCTACTATTCCGATCCGCTTGAGTACTCAGACCAATCCTTATTGGTTCTATACCTAAATCATTGCCATTTCCATTAAAATTTTTAAATGAGCAATGCTGTACTTTATGATAACCCGGGTTGTTTGCATCCACTAAGATTGACAAAATATTTTTATCGTCCAGATTTATTCTATTTTCAAAATTACAATAGGTTACATTCGCATATTGGCACTCTTCTCTGATAACTAAATACTTGTAGGATTTATAGGCTCTTATATTCAATTGGTGAAAGGTATTATAACTACCAGCAGTATTAATCACATCTTTAGTCCCAATATCTCCACCAACAAATTGAAAGCCCTCCAAAGTTATATAATCACTTGTTATCTTAACATAGGAGTTTCCGGTAAAAACTGTTCCACCTAGATTCTTTGCGGCTATGAATAAACTGTTTTTAGAAATATTCATATAGATATCAGTATATATGCCAGATTCCCAAATGATAGAGTCATTCGTACTAGCATTATTATGGGCACTTGTAAATTCTTGCTGAGAACTTACGTAAAAAACTGATGCATTCACATTGGACATGAACAAGCTCAAGCAAATAATGCAAAAGATTGTTGATATTTTATTGATGTGTTTAAGGCTTTTCAATATGTTAAAATTTTTAATTTATCAATATAAACTGCTCAAATTCATTAATCAAATATAAGCAATAATAAATAAACTAACTGTTTTCCAATATTTACCATAGAGCTACAAAGAGGTTAAGCTAATATTTCATTGGTCTAGGACTAAAATATCTTTCCTTAATACATAATGCACTAACTTCTCCTAAAAACACAATCTCCTTAGATATGAATGGCTTCGCTTTACTCATTTTCCGCTGAGGAGGCCACAATCTTATTTTCCGCTTTCAGTACGAATATTTGACTTTAAATGTCTATAAAATCTTAATCTATTTCTATCGTATTCAACAGATCAATAACAACCTTTTTTGTCCGTTTTTTTCTAATGGTGCTCGATGTAGACACGGTGGGACTATACTATTAGGGTGCTCAATTGCCAATCTACATAAATTGCCTAGACCTAAGCTAATAGGCTGTGCATTTGGATTAGCTTGATAGTGAAGATCAAAAAACTGTTCACTTAAAAATGATTCGAAATCTTTATCTGCTCCACGATATATATTTTTAATTTCATCACGTATTTCTGGAATAAGCACTTTTTGTTTGGCTTGTGAATTTGGCAATATTTCACTTGTCTCACCATAGTAAGTGCATAAAAAAGTATCGACAGGTATTGGAGATCGATCAACGTGAAATGAATAAACATCTGTTGGAAAAAACGGATAGCTATCATCTCTTTCATAGGACTTAATCACATTGAGGGTTGGGGCTGCACCATGAGTTATCAAGGCTTTCATATCCTGTATTATGATTTCACGAGCTAGCTGCCCCTGATCACTCAATTGAAACGCATGAAGCTCATCTAGATGAAGCTCTGCTATACTATCGTTGAACTTTACCTGTTCAACAATCTCAGAAAAGTCACCTATCAGTTTTCGTCTCCAACAAATCGTATTAATTCTTCCGTGAAAAGGCGTAGAAACAAGGTCGTGAAAATTAGTGACGGATTGAATTTGGTTTTCAGCTTGAGTTAAATTTACCATATAAAGTACTTAGGTGTAAATATAATATTATTCTTATAGAATGATGCTCTTGCGGAACTAGATAAGTAACTAATGGATAAATCTAGAAATATAAAATTATATAAAGGACTGCTATTTAATTTTATATTAATTGTTGATTAAAGGCATTTATTTAGTTGGAGATGACACTCTTATTTTGTCTTAGGTAGGAATAAAGTTTAATTATACAGAAAAGTCAATAACTCAAACATCATTCTTTACTATTTCTTATTAAGTTTAACTATCAACGATTTCATACTAACAGTAGTGAAATTCTAAATTAATGTGTGGTTTATTTATTTTTGTTAATTATTTTTTTATCTTTAAATGTTATATTCAGTTTGTTAATAGTTATTTTATTACAGCTCATGGTGTTGATTTTAATAAGTTCTCACCAAATCGATTTACAATTGCTGCAATATATTCTTTGTCTATTTATGTTGTTTAATACTTAGTAACTAAATTTAAAAATATAAACAATGAAAATTAATGTCTTTGGTTTAATTGCGATCTCTTTTGTCTTAATTTTATGTTCTTGTAGTGATAGCTCAATGGATGATAATACTTCGAGGAGTACTATGACTGCGACTATAAATGGAGTTGAATGGGTTGCTAACACATCTTTTTATAATAAATTATTTAGTCAAATTCAAGGTTCAGAAAATGTTAATGTATCTGGTACTAATACAAATTTGATTTCAATTCAACTTGATTTTTCTGGTGGTCTTCCAACTATAGGAGAATATACTGGAACATCTCTTTATAAAGAAGTTCGTGATGGTAGTTTTATTAACTGGGTAGATGAGAAGGGTGTTTGTAAAATAACTTCTGTAAGCGATGATTTTGTGAAAGGAACATTTGATTTAAAATTAGATGACACTTCAGGTGGAGCATTGGCGCAAAAGGTTATAATAGGGAAATTTAACGTTGAAGTAAAATAAGTCAAACAGAAAAATTGCTATTTCTGAACTAATCTAATGAACCTAATAAAAGGCTAAAAGTTTATTCAAGCTTTTTCGAGTATCAACTTGAGCTTTACATTCTTTTACATCATGTTAAATTATTAGATTGTGGCACTAGAAAATCACCTCAAAGAGACCAGTAAGAGTCTGGTGAAACATGTAAAAAGTGACAAAGTAGGAAGAGGTCGAATCTTTTTTACGGTCACGAATAATGGATCTATCGCTGATGTTAAAATGGTCGAAACTTCAAACTACTCTGACGTTGACGAGGCCTTAATTAAGATCGTAAAGAATTTGCCACGAAAGTGGACTCCTGCGCAAAACGAAAATGGTAAGAAGGTTGATCAAGAGTTTGTATTCACCTTCGGTAGAGCTGGATTCTGATTCACTCCGCATCATGGCTGTATCTTGTCAGAAGGGCTAATTGAACTTCTGACTCCCTAACAATGAATTAGTAAGCAAGCTTCATTCAAAGAGATGCACTACAAACGGTTAATGGAGAAGAAACGGATTGATTGTTACAATTTGTTAGTGCAATAGATATTAAAAGTGAGAAAGCAATTAATTTAAGCATAATTATATTTTACAGATAATGTTTTTCATTTCTTTTCTTCACGTAGAATTTTTTCCATTTTTCGACCTTTTGCTAGTTCATCTACTAATTTATCTAAAAACCTGGTTTGTTGAGTTAGTGGATTATCTATTTCCTCAATTCTAGAACCACAAATAACTCCTTTAATTAGGTGGGCATTTGGATTTAAATCTGCTTTTTATAAGAATGTTTCGAATGTTACTTTATCATCAATAAACTCTTGCCCTTTCATTTTGTTATATCCAGTCAACCATTCTATCACCTGAAGTAAGTCCTCCTTTGTCCTTCCTTTTTTCTCTACTTTCATAATATAATGAGGATATACTGAAG
>JBBKVK010000136.1:0-8701 GCA_037968395.1 Saprospiraceae bacterium
TCTATATAGTTATATCCTTTGTTGTATCTACCTTGTTTTTCGATTATTAATTTACCAGAGTAGTCAAACACTTTAAGAGACACATTGCTTTCTTTTTGCAAGTTAAAACCTATCTTAGTTGTGTTATCAAAAGGGTTAGGTATGTTTTGGAATAATTCAAAATCACCATCTGCAAACCCATTGTCCTCATTTCTGAATGATAAACTGCTAGTAACTATCTCACCATTTAAAGTATAAGCTTCTGGCGACATAAATCCCGGATTTACCGTTATTGCTGCATTGTTGTTTGATAAATTAGATAGTAATAATGTAACTAAGTTACCATTCACATCAAACTCAGAGATAGAACTCCAGCTAATCAGTATTTTACCTTCATCCATTCTTGACAATCCTAAGTGAGAACTATTCAGATCAATTTGAGCAGCTTCTATTCCTTCAAATCTATATAAAGATGGATCGAATTCTATTGCAAATTGAAATCCAGCTAATGCTTTTTCATCTACTTGAATCGAAAACTGAGTTAATCCATTTATAGTATTTTGATTAATTGTCCATTCCTTGTTAGATCTATTCTCAGATTGAACTCCTCTAAAGTTAGTCTTATGTGAGTTATTAACATCTCCAACTTTTAGTGCTATGAAGTCAACTCCCATTTGATCGTGATCCATCTGCTCCTTAACCATTTTTGAATGGTATGGAAAAGGCTTTAAAGGATTACTGAATGTTTTATCAGCGTCTATAAATCTCCAGTTTTCACCAGAAGGTAATTCATTGTAAATACCTAAAATAAGTTTTCTCAATTCTACTAAATCCGAAGCAGATACTCTATTATCAGCATTCACATCAGCTGCAATCACTTTATAAGCAGAATTTAGAGGACTTATACTTAGAATATGTCTTTGTATCATTACTAAATCTAAAGTAGAAACTCCATCCAGATAATCACCATCTTTTACTGGATCTACTGAATAGTCAGTGTGCATTACTAAATCTTCAAACATATATTCTCCATCACTATCTATACTTGACACCTTAGGAAATTCGGTAAGGTTAGCTCCTAATTGCACATCAATATCATTAATTACATTATGGCTTTCATTAGTTATCTTACCTCCTAACGCTACTCTTGTAATAGGATTTTGACAAACTCCAGAGTTGTCTTGTACTCTAATTGAAACAGAGCAGAAATCACTATTACCTTTAGCATCCGTCACATAAATTTTTAAATTTTGCTCAAGTAGTCCATTTGTTAAATCTGCACATGTGAATTTCTTAAATTTATCATTAGTATTGGTCGTAAATGAAAATTTAAGATCTTTCTGTGGAGTACAGTTATCGAAACTATTTTTATCAAAATCACTTGCCCAAATTTCTATTTCTTTGGTGTCTTGCATGATTACAGTAACAATTTCAGAAAGACAGTAAGGTGTTGGCTTCTTAGTATCATTTACAACGAATACTTTACTACAAGATGAAGAGTTATCACATTCATCTGTTACTGTCCAAGTTACTTTGAATGTACCATGATCAACGATTCTATCTATTCTATTACTGTTGACATCAAAATCTACAGTACCATTATTACCTAAATCTAATTTATAATTCCACTTAAGTGAAGTTGGAAGACTACAATCATCTTTACCTACGGCTGTAAGCATTATTCTTGATCTACAATCTCCTAAATCTGTAACCTCAAGATCTGTATCCTTACAACCAACTTCTACAGTGGGCTTAATATTATTCATTACTTTGATTACCTGAGTATATTTGTACAATCCTGCTCCAGTTATGCCATTAAAAGCACACCAATCTAAAACAGTCCACTCTCTTAGTATTTTAAAACAAGCACCATCCGTATATTGAAAAACAATATCTCTGTGGTCATAAGTTACATTGCTACAAGGCTTAATAGGATAGGTAGGCCTTTGCTTACCATTAGGCATATCTCCAGGAGCCGTTCCAGAATCCATACATCCATTAGTAACAGTATGATCTTTTGGCCATGTAATATCTGATGCTCTGAATGGGTTAGTAGCAGAAACCGTAATCACTTGAGAACACGTTGCTGTATTGCCACTATTATCAGTCGCTTGGAAGGTTCTAATTACTTGTCCTTTACCACAATTATCTAAAGATGTAACTGGCGTTAATTCTACCACAGTAGCTCCACAAAGGTCAGTTACTGTTGGAAATCCATAATTCTTTAAGTTTACTAAGTCGGCATCACAATTTACCGTTCTAGGCCCTGGGCAGTTTTCTAATACAGGTACTTGATTGTCTTGTACTTGAACCAATACCATACAAGTATTACTATTGCCTGCAATATCTGTCACTCTTAATGAAACCATAGTCTCAACTCCTACGTCAGCACAACAAAACTTTAGTTTATCAGACCAAACAAATGGATCATTGTCACATTGTGACATAGTCATTCTTCTTATTTCTAACTTACCAATAGCGCAATTATCGTGGCTACCATCATCAAATGTATACACACCAGCCCAAGCTATTCCTTTATCATTTAGGCCTACAAAACTATATTGGTCACAAACAGGAGTAGGTGGTAGTTTATCTACAATTATAGCTTCAGTTGTCTTTTCTGCAACATTCCCACATTCATCAATCAATGTATATCTAATCCAAACAGAATCGCTTCCTGGATTAACATTCGTAATAGTATAAGTTTTGTCTGCATTCCTGATCACACCTGCTGAAGTAGCATCAGTGAATCCACCAGGAGAATTGTCTCTGACTTTATAAGTTATTGTATAGTCCCATTTTGAACATTCATAAATTAGTATTGGAGCAGGTACTTTGATGTCCCCACCACATTCTAGTCCTTGAGTGTTTACTTGGAAAGGAGCTGGAGCATTAAATATAGGTGCTTGTTGATCCATTACAACAATAGATTGTGTGTGATTTTGTTGTTCACCAGTACAAAGGTCAGTTACTGTCCATTTTCTTCTTAATTTAAAAGAAATTTTACTGTCATTACAAATCGCTATCCTAGTATCAACAAAATCTACTAATACATTTAAGCAAAACATTCCTTCTGGAGCACCTGTACCACCAACTGCATAAGGATCTGGATGTCCATTTGCTAATGCTGGGTAATTACTACATGCTTTAATAGTAGGTTTTGGGCCAGTATTATCATCGTAGTTAGGAGGAAAAGTAACAGCAGCTAGAGTTGCCTTATTAATAAATATTTTACTACTACAAGTATCTACATTTCCTGAAGGATCCATAATAGACCAAAATCTAGAAATTACAGAGCTATAAGCTCCTGTACAATGTACACTTTCTACGATATCATGATATCTCATTGTTAAAGCTGTACACTTATCAAAACCAATGACATTATAAACTCCTTCTCTTATAAGAGTAACGGTAACATCATCAGGTAATGGGTATCCTGTTTCATCTGGTGTAGCAATCTCATCACAATTGATAGTGACATCTGGCTTACAAACTAAACTAGGAATGCTTTTGTCTTCAAGTTTGACTAAACCCCAACAAGAGTTGCCGCTGCATTCATGAATGATTGCAACTTCTACTTTCTTATTTAGGTAATCCATTTTGATTACACCATTAGGAATAATCGTATCTTTTTCTATATCTCTAATTCTAATTTCGTAAGAATAATTAGGATATGTTTGGTCTTCTAATATCATATCAGGAGTGATTTCCAATTCACATCTGTTATTCATTGAGATATTTAGCAAATTATTACATGCCATCGATATTGTATCTTCATCAGTAATTGGAATATCTTCTGATAAATCAACAGTACATCTTCCAACTGAACCCTGACCTGGGTATGCTTGAGCAACAGCAGTTACACTCACCGTGGCTAGACCTGGAGTACTGCCCCACTCTACCAACATGTTTTTTCCTCCATTTGGTGATAATTTAGTACCTCCGATGACTGTCCAATTGATGTTACTCAATAGACTTGCATCAGCATTAATACTATAGTTATCGATGGATTCTATACAAACACCTTTATCACCTATAAGTATAGGTCCAGGATACTTGCACAAATGTGCCGCCTTTATAGGATAAGTATCAATACCATTAGATATCACTATTATCCATTTTGTGTTATTCTCTCTTTCTGCCTTTAACTGAAAAACTCCTGGGGAAATTTGGGGTATAAAATCACCTGGTGTAAAAGGAACTAAACTGCCTGGAGTCGAAGCTTCATCATATATCTTATATGCAGATTCAATAGTCCACGGACCCGCTCCTCCATTGTTTATTTGTAGAGTTTCAGTAAACAAGCCAGGAGTCACCTTACTGTGATTGTCCTGACAGGTACACTCAGTTATTCCAAAATTTTGTCCATTTACAGAGAAAACTCCTAATATCATAAATCCAGCTAAAAGTAGCTGCTTTAGATAAGGAGATACCCTATTATTACTAAAGTGTGAAAGTAATGACTTCATCATCGAAATTTGGTTTTGTAAAAAATGTTGTTTTATCTCAATCATAATAATTGAATTTACAGCATCTCAAAAGTCTGAGATACTCCAATCTTTTTACTATGTGCCAAAACACTGCCAAATCATCACTCATATTAATGATAAGTTTAATATCAAAACACATTATGCTTTTCTATAATCTATAAAAGAAATGTTTTCAGAATCATAGCTTGAATATGGAAATTGAAAAAAAAATAAGTATTTGGTATTATTTTACACAGGATTATAACAATTGAGCAATTACTAAGATGATTTTCAATTTATTGGGCTAAATTAAGCACTCAGTTTATTAATTAATTTATGATTTCAAAGGATTTAAACTCCTAATATTTAGTAAAATCCTACTCTATAAGATAGCATGTTATTTAAGCTTTCAATAAAAATATTCATTACTTTATTTCAATTCTTATATCTTGCAACTTGAATTTAAAAAACGTTAAAATGACATTGAAACAATTAATTAAACTAGAAGACAAATCCAAAGAAGTATGGGTAATCAGTCCTGGATTACATTATGATATCGAAAACAAAGATTTTTCAGAATTGGTAAGTGTAAACCTAGGTCAAAAGACTAAGTACAAATATATAGTACCCGCAACACCTAAGATTAATAAACACTTAAAGGCATATAAAAAGCTATATAAAGTTACAGAAAAGGAAATAAGAGAAAATTTCTTGATTTTACCAGAATCTGATCTAACACCCTTTATCATGGAAACAGCTATTTATGATGCATCAACAAAGTGTATTGCTTGTGCTGCTCCAGCGTTAGAAGACAATAATGATGTGATAAGGTTAAGTCCAAAAACATCAAAGAGCCTAGCAAAAGAATTTAAGGCTTTGTGGAAGAGATATAAAAGAATTGATTTGTAATCACTTTAAAATGTTAATTATTATAAAGACACCTTACAAACTTAAACTAAGGTGTCTTTATATTTTAGTTCAAATTAATCATTGCCCTCGGATAGTTCTCTCCTAAGATAACATTATAGTTTGTGAGTTCTGCCTTATTAAGGTTATACACTTCATGTACTAAGTCATTCGGAACATTCTGAAGGTTTGGCAACCAATGTTTAATAAAGTCAGCTTGGTCATCATATCTTCTCCCTTGCGAAACCACATTAAAGTACCTATCTTCCCTTGGATCGTTGCCCACTCCACTTATATATATCCAATTACCGTAATTAGAGCAAGGATCATAATCTAGTAACAAGCTTTCAAAATATTCTGCCCCCATCTGCCAATTAAGTTTTAAATCATGGACTAAAAAACTAGCCACATTCTGCCTCCCACGATTAGACATAAAGCCTGTTTTATTTAGTTCTACCATATTCGCATCGATGAAAGGGATCCCAGTATTGCCGTCCGCCCATTTTTGAAATTGGTCTCTATCTTCGCAAAGTCCATTTACCGTTTTTTGGACAATACCACCTTTTTTAAAAATTAGATTCCCATATTTCTTACCAACTAATCTGAAATAATCTCTCCATAGAAACTCGAATGTCATCCAGTAAGTGCTGTCGTTAGATTTTCTTTCTGATTCGTACCGTTTAATTTCATGATAAACCAACTTTGGTGACAAACACCCCTGTGATATATAAGGTGAAAACTTAGAAGAAAAGTCCCAGCCAAGGAGTCCATTGCGGCTTTCTTTATAGTTGGCGATGAGATCAGTATCCCAAAGATAATGCCTTAACTGCCTAAGCCCAACGTCCTCGCCTCCTTCAAATTTTAAATTTGATTCTGAAAGTCTATTGATATCGTGCCCAAAATCTTCGAGTGTGGGTATTTCTCCCCATTCTACATTTTCATTTGGGACTTGACAGTAATTTATTTCTGGAATTGGTAACGGCTTTCTTACTGGTATAAATTTTTCTACTTCTTTTCTAAAGTTGGTGAATATATCTGGTGTTTGGGTAATTGGAAAGGGTAAATCTGAAGTATAATATAACATTTTACCCCTAGTGTAAATCATTTCTTGGCCAATAGTCCATAAATTTGCTTCAAGAGCATCTTGAACTTCTACCTCTTCAGCCGTACGTTCCCTATTGGCATACACCCAACTTGATTTATTTTCTTTTGCTAAATTAAATATAATATCTTCGGGCTTCCCAATAGCAACTAATAAATCTAAGCCAAGTTTTTGCAATTTTTTTCTCAAGCAAATAATGCTCTCTATGATGAATTTTGTTCTAAAGATATCCGTTTTTCTAAATCCGAATTTAGTTTTTCCATTAAATATCCGTTCATCAAATATATAAACTGGAATTACAACATTAGAGTCTGTAATCGCTTTGGTCAATGCTTCATTATCATGAATTCTGAGATCATTCCTAAACCAAATTATTGCTGTATCTTTCATGAAAAGAACTTTAAATTGTCCATCAAAAAAACAAATATAATTACATTAAGTTGTTGACTTAGCCAACTATCTTGATAGAACTGTAACCTTTATTATCTTTCGAAAGCTGTATTTGTGTAGAAAGTCGTTCTTTTAATGAATCGACATGGGAAATTATCCCAATTGTTTTATTGCTGTTAGCTTGTAGAATCTCTAAAGTCGTCATAGCATGTTCTAGACTTTCAGCATCCAAGGTCCCAAATCCTTCATCAATAAAGATAGACTCTATCATAACATTTCGTGATGCTAGCTCGCTTAAACTTACTGCCATTGCAAGACTGACTATAAAAGTTTCTCCTCCAGACAACGTAGAGATAGACCTTACAGTGTCTCCTTGATATGTGTCGTATATAGCTAAATCATCTGTGATCGAAGTACTTACCAATTGATACCTATCAGATAAAGATGTGAGGTGTTTATTTGCTATCGAAATCAAAGTCTTTAAAGTTAAATCTTGGGCATAGTTCGCAAACTTATTGCCAGTACTATCACCAATGAGGCCATTTAATATTGCCCATTTATCTAGCATCAGTTTTTGATTCGAGATAGCATCTTGTTTTTTATCTCTCAAAACTATATTATCGCCATTTACCTTCAATTGTTCTTGAATTTTACCAATAGATTGTTGTTTTTCATTCCTTTGATTCTGGGCGGCATGCAGTTCGAATTCCAGCACTTCTAGTGTTTTCTCACCTTTAATTTTTTCATTTAGCAATAGTTGGCTATTTCGCAATTGAGACAAACTGGTTTCTAACTCTATCTTTATCTTGTTTAGTTCTGTTCTTTTAGATTCTAGTTTTTCGTATTCTTCAGTTGATAGAATCAGCTTTTCGGCTATATCAATTGAGTCTACTCCAATGTTTTGCAACTTTGAGATCAAGGTTAGCTCCTTCACTTTTAAGTATTCCAACCCTTCTTTAATATATATGTTAAGCCGTTCGATCGATTCTTCATTTTTACTTATATTTAAAATCGCTTGATTAAATTTATCTTGTAAATCGTTGGTCACATTGATCAGATCATCACCAGGATATAAGGCTTTGAGTTCTGCTTTTAAATCTTTATACTTAGTATATATTTTATCAAGTTCTAGATAATCCTCTTTCACAACTTTATAAGTAGCAAGACTATTTTCATCTTTGAGTAATTCTTTAAATGTATTAATCTTTTCAATGATCAAAAGTGCTTCTTCTTTTAGATCATCTACTTTTATATCATTAATCCTTATTTTTTTCACTTTTGCATCTTGCAGAAGATTATTTAATTTAATCTTATCTTTTTGAACACTGTTTTGCTTTTCATTCATCTTGGATGTCCTAGCTGCAGATTGATTACTTTTAGTGAGTAGTTGCTTATTAGCTTCGTCTATTTCATCCTTCAGGATCCTTAGCTCAATACTTAACTTACCTTCCTCAAATACCACATTATGCATATTAAAAGGATGCTCACATGATCCACAGAGTGGGCAGGGTTCATTTGATACAAGTGCTAACCTTAGCTCAGATAAATCCATTTTTTTCTGATGGAGTGCTATTTCATTTTCTTTCGCGATTAATTCACCTTTCTTTTTATTTATTATTGGGTCTAGGGCCTTTATTTGATTTAATAAGTTAGCTAATTCGATGGTTAATTCGTTTATTTCAGCCTCGGTTAGTTGTATGTTTTTTACCAAAGTTTCATAATTTTCACCTAATGCAACAAAGTCTTTTATTTGACTTCCTCTTTCAATGTATTCATCTAATAAGGACTGTGTATTATCACTTAAATTTAATTTTGATCTATTTTTATTATAAGCTATTTCTTTATTTTATATGAT
>JBBKVK010000137.1:0-10731 GCA_037968395.1 Saprospiraceae bacterium
GTGGCCAAGCGCTGATGCGAAGATTGCCATATTTGATATCAAAACAACATCAGTTATAGAAAAGAACTTTCACTCTCCAAATATTGGTATAGAATTAGGGACATACAACTTAATGACTAACTATGAGTATTATATAGATGCTGAGGGGACTCTAGTTGTAAATCTAGAAAACAATTCCTTGATGTTTAAAGATATTTTATTTTCTAGTAGAAGAATCATTCAAATTCAAGATAATAATATTGTGATAATTGGTGCAAATAATATATACCTATATGACAACAGTTTACAAGACACTATATCAATATTACCTCTTCATTTTAAACCGAAGGATAAGTTGGTTTATGATTACTCTACTGAACTATTTAGTTATATTTTATTGCCAATACTTAATGATAATCCAACTATCGGAGTGTATCAGCTAGATGATAAGGATATGATTTACCAAGAAACTATCACAGGAGGTCAGTATGGAATGATTGGAGAAGTAGACATCAGAATTCAAAATGGTGTAATACATTTTTTTAATGAAGAAGAACTATACGTATTTAATGGTCAAAGCTGTAAGCTAGTAAATAGCAATAATCCAATAAGTGACTATTTTAATATCTTGTTTAATAACGATAAAACGTACTTATTCAAGAAAGTAGAGACAGGGACAGAAGTTTTTCAATTTATCAATAATGAACTTGTATTAGTCGTAACCATACCCTTGATATTTGATGTATCTAAGGTGATCATAGAACAAAATTTCATATTTTTATGGAGTGCAGATAATTCAATATTGGTATTAGATTTGAATAGCAACAACTTAATATTTTTCGATTCGGGAGTAAAAGATATAAAAAATTTAGTATTCCATGATAATAAATACTTCTTAATGAACCAAGATAGCTTGAGTATTTATGATGCACAATTAAACTATATTGAGTCTTTTAAGCCAGGATTTTTAAATAGTATAACAAAAGAATGCGGAAGCCTTTTAGTAAATTCTCATAAATTGTTTGAATACAATTTATTGTCACAAGAATTTGAGGTATTGCCATCAATAGGATTACCAAAGAGTGTACTTGATATTAAATGTATTGATCCTTATCTAGTATTTTTTTCTCAAGGAAACATTAAACTCACACTATTAAACACTGAGGTTTATAGTGAGGTTAAAACTTTTAATGTAAGAGACAATGAGAGGAACTTGTTTTCAATAGATGGGTTTATGGTTTTTTCAGACCCTTTTGTCCCTATAAATGTTTACCATTTTGTAGATATAAGAAATTTAAAACGTAAGGATTTTAATTTTGATATTTATGGTATAGTTACAGGTATGTCAATCGATAAAGAAAAAATATTAACAATGGTGTTTGATCATAGATCAAAGAGTTATAAACTTTATACCATTTCTATGGATTTATCTTCCTCAGCTCTGGTATTTGAGTCCAAGGCATATACCAACCAAATTAGGATGAATAATCTGGAATATCATAAAGGTGATGTTTACGCATCAATTGGTGATCAATTATACAAATATAATTCCTCATCTACTCTGAGCCTAATAAAATCTGTGAAGCTGAGTAATGACAATACAGAGTTGGTTCCCGATGGAGATTACATTTATTATTTGGGTTTAGATATTGATAAAGGCAGACAATTGATGAGATACAATACCCAAACAGCAACTGATGTAGTTGATGTTCCTAAAGACAGTAAGCTAGTGTTATACCCAAATCCTACTGCAAATTTATTACATCTTAATAATATAGAGGGGTCTGTCAAAGACTTCAAAATATATAACACTTTAGGTGTTGAGGTGCTGAACGGATCAACCTCACATGTTGTAGATGTTCATTCATTGACACCTGGAGTTTATTACATTAGGTTAGACGGTACTAAAACTGGTCAATTTATTAAAATTTAGAAGAGATTTGACTTTCTGTATGGTGGAGAAATTAGGGAAATATATATGATTTACATTATTTACTAATTTTACCTTATATTTGGTCATCAGATTGTTTAATTCTAATTTTATATTACTATGCAGAAGTTTATATTACGAGTCAATGGGGAAACAAAAGAAGTAGAGTCCCATTCAGATTCGCCTTTACTTTGGGTTCTAAGAGATCATTTAGACTTAGTAGGTACCAAATATGGATGCGGTATTGCACAATGTGGAGCTTGTACAGTTCATTTAGATGGAAAAGCTGTAAGGTCATGCCAAGTGCCTGTTTCTGCAATTGGGGATTCTAAAATTAAAACTATAGAAGGCCTGTCTAAAGATGCTACGCATGTACTTCAGGAAGCATGGAGGGAACACGATGTGCCTCAATGCGGCTATTGTCAAGCAGGACAGATTATGAGTGCAGCTTCTCTTCTTGAGACTAACAAGAGACCTTCCGATGAAGAAATAGATACTGCCATGGCAGGTAATATATGCAGATGTGGGACCTATTTAAGAATTAAAGCAGCTATTAAGACTGCATCTTCTAACTTATAAAATAAAACAAATGACTGAATTAAGAAGAAGATCATTTTTAAAGATTTCGGGATTAACTGCTGGTGGATTTTTTATCGGGTTTAATTTTACTGGATGTAAGTCGTCAGTAGATGTAAAAGCTATGCCCACAGAATGGACAGACATTAATGCATTCTTGCAAATTGGAGATACTGGTATAGTAACTATTTTCTCCCCTAATCCTGAAATAGGACAGAATATTAAAACCAGTATGCCAATGTTGGTAGCAGAAGAGCTAGATGTAGCTTGGAAAGATGTTATGGTCAAGCAAGCTCCTCTTGATTTAGTGAAATACACCAGACAAGTAGCAGGAGGAAGTCAGTCTATTCGTCAGGGATGGGAGTCGTTAAGAACAGCAGGTGCTACGGCTAGACAAATGTTAGTCAATGCTGCGGCAAAGTCTTGGGGAGTGGATCCCAGCTTATGTAGTACTAACGAAGGTATAGTCTCTGGCCCTGATAATAAGACAATTGGTTATGGAGAGTTGGCCAAGTTAGCTGCTCAAGAGCCAGTTCCTACAGATGTTAAATTAAAGGAAGTAAAAGATTTTAAAATTATAAGCAAAGACACAAAAAATGTAGATATTGAAGGAATTATCACAGGTAAATCACTCTTTGGTATAGATACAAAAAGAGAAGGAATGCGGTATGCAAGTGTATTGAGACCGCCTTCTTTTGGACAAGAATTAATAGCATATGACGATACAGAAGCAAAAGCTATAGTAGGCGTAGAAAGAATCGAGAAATTCGGAAATAAAATAGCAATAATTGCTACGGATACTTGGTCTGCAATGAAAGGGCAAAAAGCATTAAAAGCAACATGGACAGAAGGAAATTTTGAGAGTACCACATTCCATGATGAAAAAATGGCAGAATCGTTGAGTAAAAAAGGCGAGACTAAAAGAGAAGATGGGGATACAGCAAAAGCTATGAAATTGGCTGATAGAATAATAGAAAAAACGTATGAAGCACCATTTTTGCCACATAGTTGCCTCGAGCCTATGAATTTCTTTGCTCATGTTACAGAGGAAAAGGCAGATCTATATGGCCCAATCCAAACTCCGGATTGGACAAGAAGTAGGGTAGCGGAATTGTTAGAAATGGAGAAAGAAAAAGTGTTTATTGGTATGAGTAGAATGGGGGGCGGATTTGGCAGAAGACTCTATGGTGACTTTGCTCTTGAGGCTGCTGAAGTGTCAAAAATCACGGGACTTCCTATTCAATTGGTCTTTAGTAGAGAAGATGATATGACAGCAGGGACTTACAGACCTGCTTCTAAATATAAATTTAGGGCAGCTATAAAAGATGGGCAAATGACTGCTTATGAACTGGATGGAGTAATCATGAATAATGGTAACAGTACAAGAGAGCAAAACTTTCCAGCATGTTGTGTTGAAAATTATAAAGTAACATCATCCAATGTTGAGTCTAACATTACTACTGGAGCATGGAGAGCACCAATCGCTAACTTTTTGGCATGTGCAGAGCAATCTTTTATAGATGAGGTAGCGGAAGCAGTAGATAAAGACCCGGTGGCTTTTAGGTTAGAGTTATTAGAAAGAGCAAAGACAAATCCAGTTGGTGATTTAGAATACGATCCAGATAAAATGATCGGTGTTATTAAGTTAGCTGCTGAAAAATCAGGGTGGGGGACTAAAGTTGGTAATGTCCATCAAGGATTTAGTGTGTATTACTCACATAATTCATATGTAGCAGAAGTAGCAGAAGTGGCTATGGAGACAGGATCTCCTGTAGTAAAGAAAGTTTATTGTGCTGTCGATTGTGGCATTGTTGTAAATCCAATCGCTGCTTTAAATCAAGTAGAAGGTGGTATTATTGACGGTATAGGACATGCAATGTACAGTGAATTTAAATTCGAAAATGGAAGAACCACTAGAACTAATTTCGACAAATATCGTATGATTAAAATGTCTGAAGCTCCAGAAGTTGAAACCCATTTTGTGCAGAGTGAAAATGATCCTACTGGCTTGGGTGAACCAACCTTACCTCCAGCTGGGGGAGCTGTAGCTAATGCACTTTACCAAGCAACTAGACAAAGACATTATCGTCAACCATTTATACAAGATATATCATTACTAGGTTAATATAATGGGTTCAGCTATTGTTCTGGCAGCAGGTGCTTCTAAAAGAATGGGAGGTAAGGATAAGTTGTCCTTGCCTTATGGAAAATCGACTATTCTGAAATCAACAATTCAGCATATTCTAGAATCACAATTTAAGGAAGTGTTAGTAGTAGCATCTTCTGCAACTTATGATTTTTGTAATACCATAATAAAAGATCTTGGTTCTTCTAAGGTGAAAATTGTCGTAAATTTGGAGTCACAAAAGGGGATGACATCCTCTATTCAATTGGGCGTTAAGTTGTTAAATAAAGAATCAAAATTTGCTTTTGTATGCTTAGGTGATATGCCCTCAATTTCTGCTAGTACTTACAACCTACTTATTGATGAACTTATTACTAGTGATAAAAGTATTTTGCAACCTTACTGGAAAAGAAAACCAGGTAATCCTGTAGGTTTTAAGGCAATTCATTATACTGATATTCTAAAAGTCCAGAATCCAAACGGATGTGCTGACGTTTTAATAAATAATACTGATAAAATAATCACTATTGACTGTGATGATGAATCAATAGTATTAGACGTTGATGACACGCTAAGCTATGAGCATATAATCACTAGATTATCGAACTCATTAACTGATAAGTGATAAAACTACCGACATAGGCCAAGACTCCCATATATAAAAATTGAATGGCAGGCCATTTCCAAGAATTGGTTTCTTTTTTGGTGACAGCAATAGTACTCATACATTGCATTGCGAATACATAAAAAATTAACAAAGAGAGAGAGGTCGCAGGGTTAAAAACTTTAATGGTTGTGCCAGGTCGATATTCTTTATTCATTTTACTTCTAACACTATCTTCATTACTTTCATCACCTATGCTGTATATAGTTGCCATTGCACCAACAAAGACTTCTCTTGCCGCAAATGAAGTCAAAAGTGCTATGCCGATTTTCCAATCAAATCCTAAAGGTTTGATGGTAGGTTCAATAAATTTACCAAGGTGACCAGCATAACTTGCTTCTATTTTTTTTGATGCAAGTAATTGACTTGTCTGTTGTTCATTTAAATTTTGTTCAACTGAGATTGCAGAAGTCTCTAGTCTTGCTTTTTCCATAGCCGCACTGGGCCCATAACTGGCTAAAAACCATAATAGAATAGAAATGAGCACTATAACCTGACCAGCTCCAATAATGAACGATAGTACTTTTTCCTTCACGGTAAAGAATACGTTTTTCCACAAAGGAGCTTTATATACTGGTAGCTCTAACATTAAGAATGAAGGTTCATCGTTTTTCAACAATACCTTAAATACATAAGCTGAAGCCATAGCACCTATGATGCCTAAAAGATACAATCCCATAAATACCAGACCTCTATAATTTAAGGGTCCCCAACTGCCTGCAGGTACTACAAAAGCTACTAAGACAGTGTATACAGGAATCCTTGCCGAACAACTGATTAGGGGTGATACCATTATAGTTGTCAATCTCTCTTTCCAATTGCTTATCGTTCTAGTAGACATGATGGCGGGAATGGCACAAGCACCACTAGATATCAATGCTACCATACTTCGACCATTAAGACCAAATTTTTGCATCAATGGATCGAATAAGTAAACTGCCCTAGACATGTATCCGGACTCCTCTAGTAAGGTAATGATTAGAAAAAGTATGGTAATCTGAGGAATGAATACCAGAACTCCACCAAGTCCTGCTAACAGACCATCTACCAATAAATCGGTATACCACATTGCTGGCATCACAGATCTTATTGAGCTACCTGCCCATGTGAATAGATTTTCAATCACAGTCATCGGCAATTCTGACCATGCAAATATGGATTGGAACATCACCAACATGACTCCTAAAAAGATGATAGGTCCTAGCCACTTGTTAGTTAATATACTATCAAGTTTGTAAGTTAACTTGTCTCCTTTTATCGACAATGGTAGTGTTTTCTTATTAACCAGTGGTGTAATTATATTAAATCTAGAAAATGTCTCTTCTATTTGGCTTTTTAGATTTACAAAACTTGTTTTACTTATAATTTCCTTGATCTCAGCCTTGTCAGCTCTGGTAATATGGTCCAACCATTCATGATGATGTGCTATTAATTTATTATAATATTTATTTTCTTTTTGGGTTAATAAAGAGATTGAGTTTGCAATACCCTCATCTCTCGGTGTTAATTTTAAGAATGACTTCTTAGGTAGAAGTTTAGCTATATCGATTAATGACTCTTTTAAAATATCAATATTATCAATTTTCCTGGTTGAGATTGGAATTACCTTAACTCCTAGTGTACTTTGCAATCTTTCTGCTACTGCTTCCGCGGTTTCGGTGCCTTCATAAATGTCAACCATATTTAGCGCGATGACTAAAGGAATATTAAGGTCTATTAATTGACTGGCTAGAAGTAAATGCCTCTCAAGATTGTTTAGATCACATATGTATATGATTGCATCAGGATAGGCTAAGTCATTTGGATTAGTAAGGATTCTCGATACTATTTTTTCGTCTTTACTATTTGGAAATAGACTATATGTGCCTGGTAAATCTATTGCAGTAAACTTTTTACTTTGTAAAGTAAAATTACCCGTTTTTTTCTCTACAGTGACACCTGGGAAGTTTGATACTTTCTGATTTAACCCAGTAAGAATATTAAAGAGACTTGATTTCCCACTGTTGGGATTGCCGATTAGGCATATTTTAAGATGCTGCATTTAATAGTCTATTACTTTTATGGATTCAAGCTCTGTTTTCCTAAGCGCTACATATTGGTTTTCTACCCTTACATAGAATGAGCCACCAAAAGGAGATTTCCTTATTATAGTCAAAGTAGTATTTTCTAAGAAACCTAATGTCATTAGCTTATGGGTCAAGATGTTTTCGTCAATCGAAACAATTTTTACTTTACGACCAATATTTACT
Organism: Saprospiraceae bacterium; assembly: GCA_037968395.1. Taxonomy (GTDB): domain Bacteria; phylum Bacteroidota; class Bacteroidia; order Chitinophagales; family Saprospiraceae; genus JADKBO01. The sequence continues at coordinate 7,524 of JBBKVK010000137.1, forward strand.
TCTGATAACCTCACAATCCTTATTTAGATTTATTCTACAAAAGTAAGACTTAATCCATTTCGGGAATTATATTTTGAATAAAAAATAAAAAAAAGTTAATCAGCGTAGGGGTTTTTAAATATTCCTGCATCTTATAAGTAAATAAAACTCTTTTTACCATGGTAAACCAAGACTTAATTAAATCAAATCCTTATTTTGCTGGCCTTACTGACCAACAATTAACTGAAGTATGTAATAAAGCCAATTTTGTATCTGTTAATAAGAAAGAAAGAATTTATGACTTTGGAGAACCGATCGATGTAGTTTATATTGTTCAAAAAGGTTCAATTAAATTGGGTTCGGATATCGATAGTAAAAAGTCTTTGGTTAAACATATTGCCTATGAAAATGATATATTTGGGGAAAATATCTTTACTGTTCAAAAAAGAAGTGAGTATGCTGAAGCTATAAAAGAATCAACATTAATATCCATTGATGTTCAGACTATTAAAATGTTATTAACTGAAAATAGTCAATTTGCAAACAAAATTACCGAGGTCATCATCGAACGAATAAACAACTTAGAGCAAAGAATGAAAAATTTTATTTTCATGAAAGCTCATACTAGAATCGCAAATTTTCTAAAGCAGACAGCAATAAAGAGAGGAATTAAAATTGGGTTTGACGAAACACTAATTAATCATGGAATGTCTCACAAAGATATTTCATTTCTAACTGATACATCACGTCAAACAGTTACGAGAGTATTAGCAGAGTTAAAGTCTACTAACTCTATCCACTTCTCTGCTAGGAAGCCAAATAAGATATTAATAAGAGACATGGCAGCATTGTAGCCCCTATGCTTCATGAGTGATGTGGTAATCACATAGATTTTATTTTGATTAGAGTGTCATTCACCCCGAACGGCGCTCTTTTTTTTATACCCTAACTTTAGAGTTTCATTATAAAAAAAGACAGGTTCAAATCTTACGAATTGAACCTGTCTTTGCTATTTACATTTTTTTAATGCAATGGATTATGATGGATTGATTACATCATTCCACCCATTCCTCCACCACCCATTGGTGGCATATGGTGTCCTCCACCTTCTTCTTTAACATCACTGATAACACATTCTGTCGTCAATACCATACTTGCAATAGAGCTTGCATTAATCATCGCGATTCTAGTTACCTTAGTAGGATCTATTACACCAGATTTTTTCAAATCTTCGTATTTACCTGTTCTAGCATTGTATCCAAATGATCCTTTTAATCTAAGTACTTCTTGCAATACAACAGAACCATCTACACCAGCATTGTCAGAGATTGTTCTAATAGGAGCTTCTAAAGATTTTTTAACAATCTGGATACCCATATTTTCATCTTCATTCTCTCCTTTCATCTTATCTAAAGAAGCGATAGCTCTAACTAAAGCTACACCACCACCAGGTACGATTCCTTCTTCTACAGCAGCTCTCGTTGCATGTAAAGCATCATCTACTCTGTCTTTCTTCTCTTTCATTTCTACTTCTGTAGGAGCTCCGACATAAAGTACAGCTACTCCGCCAGCTAATTTAGCTAATCTTTCTTGTAACTTTTCTTTGTCGTAGTCAGAAGTTGTAGTTTCGATTTGAGTTTTGATTTGACCAACTCTAGCATCAATATCTTTTTTCTTACCCTTACCGTTTACAATAGTTGTATTGTCTTTGTCTACTGTGATTTTGTCACATTGACCAAGATCAGTTAACTCAACATTTTCTAACTTGTATCCTTTTTCTTCAGAGATTACATTACCACCAGTTAAGATTGCAAGATCCTCCAACATAGCTTTTCTTCTATCTCCAAATCCTGGAGCTTTTACAGCTACTACTTTTAATCCTGCTCTCAATCTGTTGACTACTAATACTCCAAGAGCTTGGCTATCTACATCTTCTGCAATGATAAGTAATGGTTTTCCTGCCTGTGAAGCTTTTTCTAAAACAGGTACAATTTCTTGTACATTTGAAATCTTCTTATCATAAATTAAGATAAGAGGATTATCATATTCTGTACTCATGTTTTCAGTATTGGTAACAAAGTACGGAGATAAGTAACCTCTGTCAAATTGCATACCTACTACTTCTTCCATGTAAGTCTCAGTTACTTTTGCTTCTTCCACAGTAATGACACCATCCTTAGATACTTTCTTCATTGCATTAGCAATTAAAGTTCCAATTTCTTCATCATTATTAGCCGATATAGCTGCAACTTGTTGTACTTTTTTGAAGTCATTACCTACTGCTTCAGATTGCTTTTTAAGATCAGCAATTACAGTTTCTGTAGCTTTGTCTATACCTCTTTTGAGGTCCATAGGGTTTGCCCCAGCTGCTACATACTTCATACCTGCTGTTACCATAGCTTGAGCCAATACAGTAGCGGTTGTTGTTCCATCACCTGCAAGATCAGCAGTTTTAGATGCAACTTCTTTTACCATTTGAGCACCCATGTTTTGTATAGGGTCGTCCAATTCTATTTCTTTTGCTACTGTCACACCATCCTTAGTAATAGTAGGAGCTCCAAAGCTTTTTTGGATAACTACATTTCTACCTTTTGGTCCTAAAGTTACTTTTACTGCGTTAGCTAATGCATCAATTCCCACTTTAAGGGCTGCTGTTGCTTCTGAATTAAAGCTAATTTGTTTAGCCATTTTATTTAGATTTTAAATTTTAGTTAATGAATATTTATAAACTCAAAAAAATAATTAGATGATGACTAGGATATCATCTTCTCTCATTATTAGGTAGTCTTTACCTTCAAATGTAATTTCTTGACCTGCATATTTACCATATAGTACATTGTCACCTTTCTTAACAGTCATTTTTTCACCATCCTTACCTGGACCAACTGCAATCACCTTACCTTTTGAAGGTTTTTCTTTTGCATTATCAGGGATAATTATACCACCTGATGACTTTTCTTCAGCCGCTGCTGGCTGCACAACAACTCTATCGTTTATTGGCTTCATTTCTTAATTAATTTTTTTGTTAATAAATATAAATGATATGTCTTTTAGACGAATTACTTAATGCATTAAATGTGCCAATCAAGTCTTTCTGTCAATTTAGCAGCAAATCACGATTTATTGCTTGAAGAGTTGTCAAAAAAAGCATTTCGCATTGACAAGATGTCATTTAGGTAGTCATATTGTATGATTCTCTATTTTATTAATTGTATAATTCTCATTTATA
>JBBKVK010000138.1:0-38704 GCA_037968395.1 Saprospiraceae bacterium
AGTGTAAAAATAATATAAATTCTTTATTACTGTAATTATTTTAACACTTATTCACCCAAGATTTCAAATTATATATTTTTATAATATGTTCAAAAATCAAGCCACTTTTATTTTTATAAATTAAATATCGTAAAATAAGCAATCTTTAAAACTAATAGTAATATTCCACGCTAAAAAATACGCAATGACAGAACCATATTTGGTTTGATTTATTTTAGTACGTATTAAGACAATTGAAGGATGGAGACAGTATTTTGTTGATAGTGTCTCCATCAATAATTCAATTCACCTTTCATAAAGTAAGAGACATCAAAACCCTGATTCGCTGCCTCTACTTCTAAAGAATTAATATTTTGAATAAAGTTTCCTAATTCTTTCATATCAGTTTCAAATTCTAGAAGATAATCCTCATGGATTTTAGATAACAAGGTGTTTATCCTTTTTGCCCTTAAAACTGTGTACTTAGCTAATTTTTCCATGACATAATGGTTTTCATTAAACAATGCTTTGTAATTAGATCTTATGATACCATTTAATAAATAGAAATGTAAGTCTATTTCTCCTAACTTATCCTTAGTTACTTTCACATGCCTCGTTATTAGAGAACTCATTCTTCTAATTTCTTTAACTAATACCCAAGGCGTATTATAACTTTCGGGAAATTTATTAAGCATCCTTTGTATGTCTTTTCTTAAGTCATCTCTTCGATGTTCAGTAGTCTCAGCTTGCTCCAACAACTGAAATTCCAGAGTCTCAACTAGCACTGCATTTGATGGCAAAAGTCTAAATATTAACTTGTTTTTATCTTTATCGTTGATATTTTCAATAGCTTTCTTTAGCTCAATTGACAATTTAACTCTAGGCATATATTAGATTATATGAAAAAATTATCTCTTTATGAATCTATGGATTTCAATGATCTCATTGCTTTTTACAAAAACAAAATAAATCCCTGATGTACAATTTGAAACATCAATTTTCTTTTTTTTAGATGAGCCAAAGCTTGAATGAATCAACTTACCTTCCAAACTGAAAATATTTATCTCCCTAGCTCGCATGTCTTCGAATGCAATATTTAAAATATTCTCTACTGGGTTAGGATAAAACTCACTCAGGTTTATAATCTGATTTTCCACATTCGAATCAATATCTAAAAATGCCTCTACTTCTACCCTTTCACTTACACATTCAAATCTTTCTATCTCAACCGTTAGATCGTAAAAATATGGGTATAAACTTCTGCTCCCTGTCGAGGAAACTATATCCATATATTCCCCATAAACATAGGGATATGATATGTTAAGAGTATTGGAATTAAGTTGGGGACTTACAGTACCAAACTCTTCTAAGTTTTTATCCACATCTGTGCCTAAATAGTACAATGATCCTGGCGGGATATGAAGATCAATCGAATATGTATTTATACCTTTCTCGACATATATTTCTTCACTATCAATCACTTCTAATGCATCTGATAATACCACAAGCTTCCTAAATCCTGGCACTTCTGTATTTAAAGTAACTCCTGTGATATTTACTGGATTAAATACAGTTAAAAACAGTGAATATTCCTTATCCTCAGAATGTAAAAATAGGTTCATACTATCCTTTGATACTCCCGATATTATAGTTTGTTGAGATCCATTTATTCTGTTTTCTGCAAAAAAGGAGGTTGTCTCTAAAAGGTTAGTTACCAAAAGCGTCTCTCCATAAGATACAGGTGCATCACTAATTCCTGATTCGTACCATATTATATTTTCTCCTTGAGCCAATAAAGTTGCATTTTGATGTTTGATGACCGTGTCATTCTCAATAGCTATAATTTCAGCATCAATAAAGTCAATATACACACTATCAATTACTTCATCTCCACACATATCTGAAAGCTCTAGAAAATATAATCCTTTTTCAGTTACTTTTAATGTCTTAGTGGTATCAGTGGTAGACCACAAGTAGTCAATGTCTATATTTGACGATAAACTTATTGTATCTCCAAGACAAGCATTATGCCTATCTGATATGATAAATGGCAAATTAAATCTACCACTTACTACTTTGATGGGAAAACTTCTATTAATGCAACCAGAGTCGTTAGTCATTGCTACTTGGTATACTCCAATATTATTAATCAATATTGAGGAAGTAGTATCTCCATTGGACCACAAGTATTTATTCATACCTGGTATTGCATTTAATTGTATGCTGTCATCACAATATAGCAATTCGCCATATAGTTTCACATCACTTCCGTTGCATTTGCCCTCTTCTATCAAATAGGTTTTATTTAACTCATATGGTTTTAAGACACTTCCTTGTCCTGAGGTCCAATTTACAGTGATCGAGTCTATATGGGTAAGATCTGCTAATCCAAAGTGTAATGTAAATGGGTTACAAATTCCATAACTTTCTCCACTTTTTACAACTTGTTTTTGAATACCTAATGCTGAATATACCGAAACTTCAGAGCCTATCCCCAATACGTTAGACTCATTACCTTTTAATTTTATTTTAATATAATTATTCTCGGTCTCTGTTTTATTGATGAAGATTTGATCAGATTTTAACCCAGGAAAATTGATATTTACTGGAAAGAACCCAATGATATCACAAAACCCATCATTGTTAATATCTCCGACCACTGCAGAGGAAGAATACTCACCAAGTGGATTTTCAATAACATCAAACCAAGCCCCACCAGTATTCATAAGCATCAGACTTTTTTGATCTCCTGTTAAATATACATCTAGATACCCATTATTATCAAAATCTCTAACAATGGATTGAAAGGCAAAATTAGAGACAAAAGTAGCTGCAAATGGTTTTTCAAAAAAATATCCATTCCCATCATTGATGAGTAATTGATGTTCGTGATCATGGTTGGTCACTAAGCAATCGAAATCTCCGTCATTATCAAAGTCCGCCATGCTAGTAGTCCATGATTGATAACCGACTGCAAACCCTCTTTCACTTGCCTCATCTACAAATGTTCCATCAGTTTGTTGAATCATCAATCTATTAATTCGCCTTGGATCTGTGGTTTCATAGACTCCAATTTTACATTTAGCAATAGCTAAATCTACCAAACCATCTCCATTTACATCGACCCATTCACTGGCATAATTGCCCGAATTATCTGATTGTGGTGTTGTCGTCCAATCAATCAGTAACGTATCCTTGCGCAAGACACCATTTCCATCATTTAATGCGGTTAAGTTTTTACTCTCATCACTACATAAGAAATAATCTAAATACCCATCATTATCAATATCAATGGTATTACCACCTTGGGCTAAAATTGGTTCTTTGATTTGTTGATCAAATAGATAATTTCCATCAGGTTGCTGTTTATAAACTTTTGTATTTGAGAAGGAACCTGAAGTTATTATTTCTTTTATACCATCATTTTCTAAATCTGTAACTATGCATAAATATTCTCTCGTGGAAGATACTTTAGGACCTTCTACCCATCGCATAGCTTTGTTGGCACCTTGATTATATCCAATAAACATGTGTGTTGCTTTATCAATAATAATTAGGTCATCCAAACCATCATTATCTAAATCCACACAAGACCCAGCATTACCACTTCTTAAATCAAGATTTGGGTTGTAGACCATTGTCTGATTTTCAAAAACCAACTGAGCTGTTATAGGTAAAGACCAACAAGTGATAAGAATATAAATAAGATATCTCATGCTCAAATATATAAATAATTATAATATATAAATGAAAATTTGATTAGATTTTAGACCAAATTACCGTATTTTGTCTTGAATCAATTGTTTGCAATGGTCAAACCACTCATTGCGGAGTATGCTAAGCACAATACTATCTCTTCTTCCTTGAATGCCACTACAATTACTACGCAAGATTCCTTCTTCTGTACATCCTAGGCTTTTAATAGCAACAATGCTTCTTTTGTTCATGAAGTCAGCTCTAAATTCAACTCGGTCCAACTCTAAACTCTCGAATGCCCATTCCAAAAGTAAAAACTTGCAATTTCGGTTCAGTCCTGTTCTTTGAAACTCTTGTCCATACCAAGTATATCCGAGCTGAGTAGTATTATGTGTTTTCTGATAGTCATAAAACCTAGTACTTCCCGCATATTTATTTTGTGTTTTATCGTATACTATGAAGGGATAACCCGTTTCTGCTGATCGGCTTTCTAAAGCTAATTTTACATATGACTTTAGGTTTTCTTCTCCATCAGCGGATGTCAAGGAATACCTCCAAAGTTCTGGCTCGTTAAGAGAAAAAGACAATAAATGTTTTATATCATACCCATTAAGTGGTCTTAAAAGTACCACATCGTTTTCTAAAATATAATCTTGAGTAAAATCCAATGGCATTAGCATAGTATGAGATTTAATTAAATATAAAACCTAAAGCAGATTAATTAATCTAGATTTTAAATCGGAAGCAGACACAAAATGAATACTGTGAATTCCTAAGTTTTCAGCAGCCAAAATATTCCTCTTATTATCATCAATGAAAATCGAAGTGCTTTTATCTAGATTAAATTTAGAGACCAACAGATTATAAATTGCAGGATCTGGTTTCTTTAGCATTTCCTCCCCTGAAACGAGTATATCATCAAACCATGTCAAGAACTCATATCCCTTTCTAGCTACGGGGAAAGTCTCAGCAGACCAATTGGTCAACGCCACCAATTTGATATTTTTATTTTCTTTTACTTTTTTCAGAATATCCACCGTATCATGGATTGGTCCTCCTAACATTTCAGGCCATCGACTATAAAACACTTCTATTTCATATCGGTATTCTGGATACTTTCTGAATAGAATTTCATTTCCTACAGCAACAGGCCTGCCACCGTCTTGCTCCTCATTCCAATCACTGGTACAGACGTTTTCTAAAAAGTAATTTACGCTTTCATCTGTATTAAAGATATTTTTATATAAATATTTAGGATTCCAATCTATCAAAACTCCACCAAGATCAAAAATCACTGTATCTATCTCTTTTCCGCTAAACTTATGATTCATGATCTTAGATGTTTTTTGGTTTCATAAATTCCTCAATCATATTGGCAGCCATTCCCGCATTATTCCAATTGACTACTCTTGTCATACCTTGACCTTTATAATTACTAAAATACTGGTCAATCAGTACCTTAGCAGCGTTGTTTTGAATTACAAATTCCTGAAAATCCATATCCGGATAAACTTTTAGTTCCACCCTTTGAGGAAAAGCAAGTACGATATCCATTTTGGTATCCCCATCAATAATTTGAAAACTAGCAAATGGATAGATTTCTAATCTATCGGTATTACAATATCTACCCACAACCATGACATGAAGAGAGTCCCCTTCATCATTTAGCATAACTCCATGTATAAGAGGCGATGCTAAGAAACTACTATCTAAATAGGGCTCACCGGCATTTGAGATAATATGAATTGCTCTTTTTGAATATGTTGCCTCCCCTTCCTTGGGCTGCTTATAGCCACAACTATTAAAAATGAATGAACCTAACAATAGTAAAACCCAATATCTCATTTTCAATTATTATTTCTTATTTATTGATTTAAAAACAACTTTACTCCTTTGGCTACATTTTGCCCATCCATTGCAGCACTTAAAATCCCGCCAGCATATCCAGCCCCTTCACCACATGGGAAAAATCCCAGTACGTCCTCATGCATGTATGTCTCTTTATCTCTAGGAACCCTAATAGGCGAACTGGTTCTACTTTCTACACCAATAATATTTGCTTCATTGGTCATAAAACCCTTCATACGTTGATCGATCATTCGAATTCCATTTCTCAATCGTTTACTGATAAATGCAGGGAGGATGTCATGCAAAGGGGCTGAAAACAAACCCGGTATATATGAAGTTGAATTTAAAGTAGGCGAAATTCTACCATTTACAAAATCTTCTACCCGCTGAGCTGGAGCTTTTTGAGAGCCATCTCCTGCATCAAACATGGCTTTTTCAATTTCTTTTTGAAAATTTAAAGCACCAAAGACTCCTGTAAACCCATATTTCTCGAGTTCATCTAGATCTATGGCTGTCACAAACCCACTATTCGCATATGGACTATCTCTTCGAGAAAGACTCATTCCATTAACTACTATTTCACCTGGTGCCGTCGCAGCTGGAACTACCAAGCCTCCAGGGCACATACAAAAAGAAAAAACGCCTTTTTCCCCGACTTGACAAGCTAAAGAATAACTCGAAGCAGGCAATTCGTTTTCTCTAGAAGGTTGGTTGTATTGTACTCCATCAATGAAAGATTGCCTGTGCTCGATTCTCAAACCTAATGCAAATGATTTTGCTTCTATATTTATGCCTTTATCGTACAATAATTGATAAATATCCCTAGCAGAATGACCAGTAGCCAAAATAGTAGCATCTGATATTATTTCCTTGCCCGAGGCTAATAATACACCATTTATGCTACCTGATTCAATTTTAAAATCAGTTACGAAGCTATCAAAATGTACTTCACCTCCACTCTTGATAATTGTATCCTTGATTGCTGATACAATGCCTGGAAGTTTATTTGATCCTATATGAGGATGTGTATCTACTAATATTTCGCTACTTGCTCCATGCTCTACCAATATTTGCAAGATAGATTTGATGCTACCTCTCTTGTGAGATCTTGTATACAACTTACCATCTGAGTAAGTCCCTGCACCACCCTCTCCAAAGCAATAGTTAGAATGTGGATTTACTACCCCATCTTGTTGTATAGCTTTTAGGTCTCTTCTCCTACTTCTTACGTCCTTTCCTCTGTCTAACACAATTGGTTTAATGCCTTGTTGTATTAATTCTAGAGCGGCAAAATATCCTGCTGGTCCTGCACCTATAACAATGCATGTCTTAGCTTCTGATTGGACAATTGGCAAGGGCAATATATTAGATACAGGCTCTTCTACTTCATCCACAAAGACTTTAAACCTTAAGAAAAATAATGGCTTTTTACCTCTGGCGTCTATAGATTTTCTATCTAACCTTATCGACTTTATTCTTTTATGGTCACATTTCACTTTATTAAGTACAAGTGATTCTTGATAAGAAAGATCTTCTATCTTATTGGGTGAAATTTTTATGTCAATATCAAGTACCATGACCCTAAGTTAGGGATTTATAAATCTTTGAAACTTTGGTCAATAATTGTCTTAGATCTTGTAATGGGAGCATATTGGCACCGTCAGATTTAGCAATTGAAGGGTTTGGATGTGTCTCAATAAATAATCCTTTAGCTCCAACTGCAACAGCAGCTTTTGCCATAGTTTCGATATAATTTGGTTGCCCTCCCGTCACTCCTTTAGACTGATTGGGCTTTTGCAAACTGTGGGTACAATCCATAATCACTGGAGCAAATTCATTCATCATAGGTATAGACTTAAAATCGACTATCAAATCTTGATATCCAAATGTTGTGCCTCTCTCTGTTAGAAAAAACTGTTTATTTCCTTCGTTTTTAACCTTTTGAATAGCAAACTCCATGGCTTCAGGACTCATAAATTGTCCTTTTTTGATATTAACCATTTTACCTGTTTGGGAAGCTGTCGCTAACAAACTTGATTGCCTGCATAGAAATGCTGGAATTTGTAAAATGTCTACATAATTTGCAGCTATTATTGCTTCCTCTTCGGTATGCACATCTGTTGTCGTTAGTATATTTAACTTTGACCCTACCTTAGCGATTTCTTCTAGTGCAGCTTCATCTCCTATACCAATAAAAGATGAAAAACTTGATCTATTTGCTTTACGATAAGATGCTTTAAACACAAAGTTAATGTCTAAATCACCACATACACTTTTCACTTCTTGAGCAATAGGCAAAGCCATATCCAATCCTTCTATGACACACGGTCCTGCTATTAGGAAGAGCTTTTCTCCTTTCGTCAATTCGGCGTATGTCATGACCATCTATTCAGTTTATTGAGATCATACTTACCCAAGTTACCAGAGGTCATTATGAGTAAGGACGAATTAGTAGACTGTGCCAAATTATCTAATGCTTTGTGGAATTCTTCTTTGTTATCATACACTCCTAAATTTGGATGATTAAAAGCTTTAGAAACAAAAATTGGATCTAAATTTTCCATTTTTTTCATTTGGATAGTGTGGGCATCGTAAAACACAATTGCCTCATCCGCAGCATTAAGTGCATCTTTATAACGTGGAATAAAATCCTTATTTAAACTTGAATATGTATGTAATTCAAAGATAGCTACTAATTTATTATCAGGGTACCATTCTTTTACAGCTTGAGTTGTTGCTTTTACTTTCGATGGTGCATGTGCAAAGTCAAGAAAACCGATGGAACTACCACTTTCAAAAATCTGCTGCAACCTCTTACCTGCTCCTTTAAAATTAGTTAATGCTTCAAAAAAATCAGATGTCTCTATACCTAGGTTCTTACAAACTAATAGTGCTGCATGGGTATTTTCTAAGTTATGACCTCCTATTAAATTGTATTGATATTTATCACCTTCATATATTACATCTTTATTCTCATCGATTTGGAGACGACCATACCCGATCTTCCTTGCTTTGTTGTGGCTATTCTTAATCAAATCAACAAGATCCAAGTCTCTATCACAATAGAAAATCACTCCATCGTCATGAGATTCAATATACTCCTTAAATCTATCATTGTAAGAAGCCTCGGTAGGAAACACATTAATATGATCCCAGCTAATACCAGTAATTACTGAAACATCAGGGTGATAATGTGAGAATTTAGATTTATGGTCTAAAGGGCTGCTCAAGTATTCGTCACCTTCTAATATAATAAGTGGGGCAGATGTCAACTTGACCATTCTATCAAACCCCTCAAGTTGGGCACCAACAAGGTAATCACAATCTATATTTAATGCTTGAAGTACATGGATAATAATACTAGTTGTAGTTGTTTTACCATGGCTTCCAGCTATTACAATTCGCTTTTTGCTTTTTGACTCGTTATAGACAAATTCAGGATAAGACATAATGGGTAACCCAATCTCTTGTGCCTTTATAAGTTCAGTATTATTAAGACGAGCATGCATTCCAAGTATGACAATATCTATCTCATTTGTAATATTTTCAGGATACCATCCGAATTTTACTGGACAAATATTGGCCTCCTTTAGCCTTGACAATGAAGGTTCGTATATTTCATCATCAGAACCTGTTATTGTATGTCCATTAGCTTTCAGGGCCAATGCAAGATTATGCATAGCACTTCCCCCTATGGCAATGAGATGAACTTTCATTAGTATTTTATATGAGCTTTAATATCTGCTGGTGAATACTTAACAGACTTCAACACCTTTAAGTCTTCTTTCCGATATACTAAAAATTCCCCACCTTTTGGTTTAATAATAGAATCTGTGTCTTTATGATCTTGATAATATTTTTGAGTTTCTTCAGCCTCTTCGATAGATTTACAAGTTTTACTCATATTAGACCTTTGCACTTCGTCAAATATATTTTTAAAGGATTCGCCTAACCCAAACTCTAATATAGCTCCAGATAGTACATATTGAAGATCTGCCAACGCATCTGCTGTTTCTACCAAATCATTATCTTCTAAAGCTTCTTTTAACTCATTTAACTCCTCTTGTAAAAGAGAGATCCTCAATTCGCATCTCTTTCGGTCTGGAATTTGAGGACAATCTAGCACTGGCAAACCAAACGTATCATGAAACTTTGCAACTGATGTTAATGCCTTAGGTTCATTAAATTCCATTTTTGTTATAAATTTTTAATTAAAGAAAGAATATCGAATGCAAATAAATTATCTAGCAAATGATGTAGCTCTTTTTTCTCTAATGACAGTTACTTTTACTTGACCAGGATATTGCATCTCATCTTGAATCTTTTGAGAAATCATAAACGCTAAATCGTCAGTATATTCATCAGAGACCTTGTCACTTTCCACGATAACTCTAAGTTCTCTTCCTGCTTGCATTGCATATGCTTTCTGGACACCTTCATGAGCCATTGCTAACTCTTCCATTTCGCCAATTCTCTTCACATAGCTCTCGATTATTTCCCTTCTAGCCCCTGGTCTTGCTCCTGATATTGCATCACAAGCCTGAACAATTGGAGAAATGATGTTATTCATTTCTATTTCATCGTGGTGAGCACCTACAGCATTGAGGATAACGGCATGTTCTCCATGTTTTTCACACATTTGCATACCTAATAAAGCATGCGACAATTCAGATTCTTCTTCAGCTACTTTACCAATATCATGTAATAGACCAGCTCGCTTAGCCATCTTTACTTGTTTAGTACTAAGACCTAACTCGGCTGCCATCACTGCACAAAGATTGGCAGTTTCTAAGGAGTGTTTTAGTAAGTTTTGACCATAAGAGGATCTAAACCTCATACGACCTACCATTTTAATTAGAAATGGATTTAACCCATGAATATCAAGATCGATGATTGCTCTTTCTCCAATTTCTACTATTTGCTCATCAAGTTGAGTTTTAACCTTAGCAACAGTTTCTTCGATTTTAGCAGGATGTATTCTACCATCAGCGACTAACCTTTTTAGGGAAAGTCTACAAATTTCTCTTCTAATAGGATCAAAACTTGAAATAATAATAGCTTCTGGTGTATCGTCTACAACAATTTCTGCTCCAGTAGCAGCTTCCAATGCTCTAATATTTCTTCCTTCTCTTCCAATTATTTGACCTTTTACATCATCTGAATCTAGATTAAATACAGATACGCTGTTTTCAATAGTATATTCCGCAGCCATCCTTTGAATTGTTTGGATAATTATTTTCTTTGCTTCTTTATTACCACTTAATTTTGCATTGGCAATGATATCCTTTTGTAGTGATAATGCTTCAGATTCCGTCTTATCCTTAATTGACTCAATCAATTGCTCTTTAGCTTCTGCTTCTGATAATTTAGCAATATTTTCTAATTGTTTAATAATTTTTTCATTAGAATTTTCAAGCTCTTCTTTCTTTTTTGCGATAACTTTAAGTTGAACATCAAGGTTTTCTTTTATTGCCTTAATTTCACTTTCTCGATGTTCTACATTTTCTAATTTTGAATCAAAATCAGTTTGTAATTTTTTAAGATCTTTTTCTTGAGAGACAACATTCATCTCTCTTTCTTTCATTTCTACCTTATGCTCAGCTTTGTATGTTTCATAATCAATCTTAAGCTTTGCATATTTATCTTTTGCTTCTTGAATTTTCTTTTGCTTGATTGACTCATTTACTGCTTCCGCTTTTGAAACAACTTTATCTGCTTTAATTTCGGCATCATTAATAAGCCTTTTTGCCGTAATTTCTGCTTCTTTTAACGATAAGTCTGCTTTCTCATTGCTTTCACTTATTTTCGAACTTGATGTTCTTTTGACACCAAAATAAGCAAGGATTGCCCCTACAAGTAGCCCCCCTATAATTCCTATAATTCCTTCCATTTGTATATTTAATTTATAATAAAATAATGAAGGATAAGTGCAGTTGTTTAGTCTAGATGGTTTTCTATTTTAGTAATTAAATTATTAATCTTCTCTGACATATCTATATCATCAATATTCTCAACTTCCTCACTTTTTTCCATCATTAAGCTCAATATTACCATTGCTAAATGGTCTTGAGCATCTAATTTTGGATAATCACTCGTTGATTGCAAATATTTAGATTTCAAATTTAATTCAATATCCTTAATTTTTTGCTCCTCTTTTGGCGCAATGATTATAGGATAGTTTCGTCCTGCAATACTGACTGAAATTTTCTTAGATTCATCCATTTATTTCTCAATCATATTTTGCGTAATATCAATACATTTATCTAACTCTTCAACAAATTGATCTAATTTAGATTCAATATTATGATTAGCTTTGAATCCATGTGACTTGTCTCCATCTTTTTCTAGTTCAGCTACTTTCTCCTCTAATGCTCTTAATTTATGTTTTAAATCTTTATTATTACTAATCAAAACCTCATTCCTAAGTATGATTCTTTCAATTAATTTTTCTAATTTTAATACTGCTTCCATATTATTCTAAAACTCAAAGATAATAACATATTTGAATTTTTTATATATTTCGCAACTAATTGTTAATCATTGCCATTAGTCATTCTTTTTTGACTATTTCCTAATGTTTGCCCCAAGTTTACTTTCATATTGATTTATAAGCTTTGACATCCAACCTTCAATATCTTTATCTTCTAATGTTTTTTGTTGATCTTCAAATGTAAAGCTAATGGCATAAGATTTTTTATTTGCTCCTAAATGTTCTTCACTTTCAAATACATCAAAGAGCGTTAAATCGACTAAATTACTCTTTATCGTTTTACCAGCAATTTGCTCCACTTGATCAAAAGTAACTTTCTTATCCAAAACTAATGACAAATCTCTTTTAACTTGTGGAAATTTACTAATTTCATTGATGCTGACAGAAGTGTTTTTTAAACAAGTTAATAAAACGTTTATTGGAAACTCAGCATAAAATACCTTTTGTTTTATACCTATCTTATTGAGCAGCTTTGGGTTCACTTCACCATATTTAACAAAAGACAACGGTCCTCTGTGGTATTCCAGTCCATAGCTTAATCTTGCATCACTATTTTCTTTTACTTGATATCCACTTAATCCTAAAGAGTCGATAACAATGTGGGCAGCTCTTTTTATACTATAATAATCAGCTTTCTTTTCTTTTTGAGTCCAAGATAGTTCTGTCTCATTTCCTGAGATGAAAATTGTCAAAAATTCTTCTTCAATGAAATCACCACTTTCATTAATATAGGTATTTCCAAATTCAAAAAGCTTGAGACTTTGCTGTTGTCTATTTATATTATGCATTACAGATAAAGCCCCACTAGTTAGCATATCCGGTCGCATTGCATCCAAATGAACGTTAGATGTATTATTGATAATAACAAGATTTTCTTTTGGTACATTTGTCCAATCGAGAATATTTCTAGACTCCATAAGCGACAATCCCATCATCTCGTTCATACCAACGGATGAAAGTTTATTGCCAATGAAATTTTTTATTTCATTTTTATTGATATCATCACTATAATTGATAGTACTTTTTACAACTGTAGGTATTGGTACTGAATTAAATCCATAAATCCTCAGTATCTCTTCAATTATATCAATTTCTCTAGTCACATCAAACTTATTAGTAGGCACTTTCACTTTGATGCTATCTTGATCTAAAGGAGATATCTCCATATCTAACGCATTCAAAATGTCATGTACTTGGCTTTCTTCGAGTGTATGACCAACAGTTTCATTTATTTTATTATACCTAACTCTAATTTCTAAAGGCTTAATTTCTTTTGGGTAAATATCGATTATTTCAGAAGACACAACACCTCCTGAATACTCACATATTAACGCAGCTGCTCTTTTTAGAGCCAATAAACAAAGATTTGGATCAGCTCCTTTTTCATAAACTTTTGCTGCATCAGTTCTTAAATTATGCCCCATACTGGTTTTCCTAATAGTGCCCGCATCAAAATATGCTGATTCTAGAAATATTTTTGTAGTAGTAGCATTTACACCAGAATTTTTGCCACCAAACACACCACCTATACACAACCCATTACTATCTCCATCACAAATTATAAGATCATCGGCTTTTAATTCAAAAACCCTATCATCTAGTGCCTCAAATTTAGTACCTACTGGTAAGTTTTTTACGAGTATTTTACTATCAATAATCTTATCCGCATCAAATGCATGCAGTGGCTGACCAAGTTCGTGAAGTATGTAATTACTAATGTCAACAACATTATTAATTGGTTTGACACCAACTGATCTTAACAACTTTTGCATCCATTCCGGAGAAGGACCGATAGTAATATTGTTAATTACGACACCGGTGTATCTAGGACAAGCAATTGAGTTTAACACTTCTACATAAAACTTGTCAGCGGTATTATTAACATGAAATTCTGAACTATTAGGCTCTTTAAGGTCCAGTAAATCTTTTTTGTTAATTCTAATATACGCATTAAGGTCTTTAGCTACTCCAAATTGACTAGTGGCATCTGACCTATTGGGAGTCAATCCAATATCAAATACTGTATCTGTTGTCATATCGTAAAGTTCTGCAGCAGACTTACCAACTGATGCATTATCTTCTAATACAATTATCCCAGAATGATCACTACCCAAACCAAGTTCATCTTTAGCACAGATCATCCCAGCAGATTCTTGTCCTCTAATCTTTGATTTTTTTATTTTAAACGATCCATCTTCTGTATATAAAGTAGTACCGACAGTTGCAACTAAAACTTTCTGACCTGCGGCAACATTTGGTGCTCCGCAAACTATGTTTAATACTTCGTCTTCACCTACATCTACCGTAGTAATTGACAGCTTGTCTGCATCAGGGTGTTTCTCGCAAGTAAGTACATGCCCCACTACTACCCCTTCAAGTCCGCCTTTAATAGACTCAATATATTCCACACCTTCAACTTCTAAACCAATTGTTGTTAGCATTTCTGACAACTCATCATCACTATATGGAACTTTTAAATATCGTTCTAACCAATTTCTTGATAATTTCATAATACGTCTTTACCCTCTATCATAGTATTTATCATCACATTGTTCCCAACTTTAAACATGAATATCAATGTGTTTCTATTGATGCAAAGATAGTTTTCAAAATACAAATATTGTTATATTATACGTCTAGATTATATTTTATTAGAAATACACAATCTTACCTAAACAATTATTGTAAGTACAATTCACCAATTAATCAAATTTGATTCTATCTATCATGCAGATTAGAGACAATTAAGGTTATATTGCCACATTCAAACAAATAAATTATAATTTTTTCGTGAAATATTTATATATATAATGAATAATTATATATTTGTGCTAAACTTATTCAACCACACAATGTACAAACCTAGAGTTTTTCCTATTTTGACTCTTATATTTTTACTTTCGGCTTTTTGTTTGCAAGCACAAACAGAGAAAAATACTTCTGTATTTTTCATAGGAGATCAACAAGACTTTTACCATGAGATAACTGCTAATTACTCTGCATCATTATTAGATGTATGCAACAATTCAATGACTCAAAGTTACGAAATATGGTCTAACACTATGAAAGATATAGAATCATATTGCATGGATCAAGGTTTCGATATCAAAGGCACAAAGTTGTGGATTAATCTGTTTTGGGATAAAGATGGAAAACTAGATAATATAGTTTTTCATGAAAAACCAAATTCTATCTTGTTAGATTATGAAAAATTGAGAACTTTGCTATCTCAATATATAAAAGTAGCTCAAAAAGGGTTACCCTATAAAGCAAGATATTCTCATTATGGTACAATTTCTTTTCCTGTTTTCTACTATAGCCAACGAGCTCAAGAGAAGTAAAAACGTATTACTTCCTTGTCTAATATTAATAGTAATTATTGGATCTACCGGGTGCATCAAAGAAGAACAAGCCAAAAGTATCGTTGTATTAGACTCAAACACTTCAAATGATTTACTGAAATTAACCCAATTTGGAGAAACAACTAAAATTGTTGGGGGTCAAACATGGTATGCTGGAGAAATTTTATCCTATAAAAATGGTATAATAACAAATCAATTTAGCAATGATATCACTTTTTTGAATGTGAGATATGACACAACTCAAAATAGATTTGTAGGCATTGGACTAAATGGGTCGTATTATGAGTTTGATGACTCAATTTCTATGTTTTCAAATGGCAATTTTCAAGTAATTAGAGACATTTACTTTGGTGAAAAATACAATATTCTTTCAGGAGGAAAATCTTATGCCTTGGGGTATTTGTCTAAATTAAATAAAGATAAAACGATCCACACGATAACAGAAATTCCTTATGAATTTAGGGCTATAGACAAAATTGGTTCTAATCTATATGCAGTTGGTTTTGGCATTATTGCTACCTCTGCAGACGATGGAGATTCTTGGAAAAAAACGGAACTAGTAGACGACTTTTTCTTGTCAATCGTAAAAACGTCTGGTAAAACATCGTACATTGTCGGTCAAGAAAACAGTATTTATACCACAGAGGATTACGGCGTAAATTGGGATAAATCCTTTGCTCCTAGAAAAGAACAAGTTAATCATGCTCGGTTTATAAATGGAAAATTGCATCTATTCTGCGACGGGGGCATAATAAAAGTACTTTCTAATGAGAAAAATTGGACTATATATAAAATTGGAGACTTAGACCTGAATGATGGAACGTCAGTAAATGATGGTATACTTGTTATAGGAGAAAGTGGTTTTGTCGCCATTGTAAATTTAGAATAATCACAATCTTAACTCGAGCAATTAATATTTTTTAAAAATTAACTCCATTATTAGTTAGTATCTGATACTGATTATAAATTTGCACCAATGCTTAGATCAATAGAAATAAAAAATTATGCTTTAATTGATAATCTTAAAATTGATTTCAATAAGGGCTTAAATATCATTACTGGTGAAACAGGAGCTGGTAAATCCATACTGCTTGGTGCTTTGGGACTAATTATGGGAAAGAGAGCAGATAGCAAAGTGCTTTTTGATAATGATAGCAAATGTGTGGTAGAGGCCCGATATGATATAAAAAATCTTAACCTAAAGTGGTTTTTTGTAGATGAAGACTTAGATTATGAAGACGAGCTCATCATTAGGAGGGAAATTTCAACGAGTGGAAAATCAAGGGCATTCATTAATGACACCCCGTCTACATTAGATGTATTGCAATCTCTTAGCGATCTTTTGGTTGATCTTCACCAACAGTTTGACACCCAAGACATTCAAAAGACTAATAATCAACTAGATATTATTGACTTAATGTCCGATAACTTGCTTATAAGAAACTTGTATGCTGAACAATATAATCACCACCTAAAAGTCAAAAAAGAACTTGCCATTCTTATAGAAGAGAGTCAAAAAGCTTCGCAAGAGCTAGATTATCATACCTTTCAACTATCAGAGTTGGATGAGGCCAATTTTACAGTAGATGATCAGCAGGAAATAGAAGATCAGCTGAAAATATTAGAAAGCTCAGAAGAAATCCAAAAGGCATTTGCAATTACAGGTCAAGTATTAGAAGAAAATGAGCAATCTGTAATTAGCACAATAAATGGACTCCTTTCAGAAATAAAATCAGTGGCAGGTTTAAATGAAAATTACCAAAGCCTTTATGAAAGACTAATTTCCACATCTGAGGAATTAAAAGACATTGCAGCTGAATCTGTAAACATAAGCGAGTCGACAGACCTCGATCAAGAGGAAGTCCAGCGTATCCAAGAGCGTTTATCTAGCGCATATAGACTCCAGAAAAAACATGGTGTCACTACAATTACTGCACTTATTCAAATTCATGAAGAACTTTCTTTAAAAGTTGCAAAATATCAAGATATCGATAGTGAAATTAATAAAAAAACTTCTGAACTTGAAAAGCTGAACTTTGAGCTTTTAAAAACTGGTAAAAACTTAACTGATTCTAGAACTAAAGTCGCTCCAATATTTAAAGAGCAAACAGAGACTTTACTAAGTCAATTAGCAATGGAAAATGCTAAGATTGAAGTAAGAATAACTCAAAATGATACACCATTGAGAAATGGACTAGACAATGTGTCATTATATTTTTCAGCGAATAAAGGCAGTGAATTGCAGCCACTTAAAGATGTTGCTTCAGGCGGAGAAACTTCTAGATTGGCACTTTGTATTAAATCGATTCTTGCAAACAAATCAGCACTTCCAACGATGGTATTTGATGAGATTGATTCTGGAGTATCTGGTGAAATAGCTCAAAAAATGGGTGTAATATTAACTGATTTATCCAACGAACATCAAATAATCACCATTACACATTCACCACAGATAGCATCTAGAGCTCATAAACACTTCTTTGTATATAAATACGATACAGATCTTCGTACCATTACTAAAATCAAAGAACTAGACCGAATAGGGAGAATAGATGAAATTGCTAAAATGATGAGTGGCGACCCCCCATCAAAGCCAGCATTAGAAGCAGCAGAAGTTATGGTTGGAAAGGCAGTTTAGTCAAAAATATTATTTCATTTGAGATTGGGCATACAAAAGAGCCAGTTTCTTATAAGCCTCTCCTTTATCCGGTTTATATCCGTTTTCTAATAGTTGAAATATATCTAATTCTCTATTTTTAAGGAATGGAGTTTCTTTAAACCCAACTGTAGCATTTTCTGATTGCTTGAATAAAAACTCGGACCTGTCTTGACTTCTAAACTGAATAGTGTGCACACTTTCAGCTACATTGAAAGTAACATATTCAATCCCACTAATCATTACATTAAAATAATTATTACTAAACTCTAGTATATTTAATTCAGCTTTTTCAACATCTTCATTTTTAATTTTCTTCCATTCTTCTGCATCTATTCCATTCAATATTAGATAAGAAATAAATTCATCGCTCAATACTTCAAGTTCCTCATTATAAAGTCTTCTCATTGTTCTCCAATATATTTATTAGCTAAATCAAGAAAGAGATTCAAGGCCTTTTTTTTATCCTCATTAAAATGATACGATATATTATTTTTAAAGTAATCATCTAAATCAATACCATTCACAATACCAAAATGATGGTCATCAATTGACGCAATTCCTTTAGCAAGGAGCTTGTTGAGATTATTTGAAGTTTTATCATCCACTTTATCACTCGCTACCCATACTGCAAATGTAAAAGGTAGGTCTGTGTGTTCCTTCCAAGCTTGACCTAGATCTAGTTTGTAATCAAAACTATTTTCATATTCAAATACCTTATCACCTATCATTAAAACCCCCTCATTTTTGTTTATTCCTAGTGGAAAGGTAGGCATTCCGTTGACGAATTCAATTTTCAATCCCTTAAATTTATTAACAATGACCTTCGCCAAAAGAGATGAAGACCTACTATCCATATCTAAGTAAATTTTTTTAATCTTGGCTATAGGACATTGAGCCATAATTACGACTGTTCTAACTGCACCATCGCAGCCAATACAATAATTAGATATAATCTTATGCGAAGGTAATAAGGGCAAAGTACCCACTGGCAACAATGCAACATCTACCTCACCAGCAATAAAAGCTGTTGCGCAGTCAGCAGGCATTCTTTTTAATAATCGAAATTGTTTTGTCCCTTCTTCAGTCTCTAATCCATTTAAAAATGGAACAGTATTTAAGTAGGAAACAAGTACGAGATCAGTCATTATTAAGTATAAAATCGCAAAATTAACAATTTGTTTTTAGCATTGTTTTAATTTAATCAATAAATTAGCCACCTAATTTACAAATCATTTTAGTTTCTATACTTAATAACTAATTATTACCAATAATAGATTAACTTTGCAACTATCGAAAACATATAAATTGGGCAACATAGATAAAAAGATATCAAAAAAGCAGAGTACTAATAAAGATAATGTACTTGTGGGGAGACCTGACAATTACCCTATCCCTGATGTAGAAGAATTATTGTTTTTTATTCAACGAAACTACAACTCTGACTCAATAGTCTATAAGGTAAACCGCAATAGAGATGGACTT
Source organism: Saprospiraceae bacterium (assembly GCA_037968395.1). Lineage (GTDB taxonomy): Bacteria > Bacteroidota > Bacteroidia > Chitinophagales > Saprospiraceae > JADKBO01. The sequence continues at coordinate 19,517 of JBBKVK010000138.1, forward strand.
ATCAATATCAATGACCCAATCAGAGTATATTGGATTAAATACTCAGAAAATGGAACAATAAAAGAGCTGAATTATCTCCAAAAGAAGTTAGCATATGGGTATACTTCAAACCAAATATCATCAGATTTATTTGAATTTCAATTAGTTTCTTACCCTAAAAGATTCTTTTTAGCCAAAAAGAAAAATGACAATTTTCATGTTGTGACAAATATTAACGGCAAGCAATCCTCTTTAGATTCTGTATATATACATGCCGATGAAGATGGTGTGTTTCCTGATGTAAGGTTTATTGAAATCTATGGTAAATCATTTGAAGACCATGAATCGGTATTCGAAAAAATAACGCTTTAAACTTTAGTTTTAAAGAATTCTGGTCTGACTTTATGCACAAATTAATACTATTTATAATATCATCTCTTTTTGTGGTAATACCAACAATAATCGGATATGGTTTAATGGAAAATGGTATTACTGTACATCCCGTTTATAGTATCTTTTACTTATTAGGTTTAGGGTTAATGATATACTCTTACATAAGCATTCTAAAAAACTATAAATCTCTTTTCAATACTATCTCCCCATTGGTTTTTATATCGATTTCATTATTGATATTCGCATTAATGCCGCCTACTTTATCACAGGATGTCTATCTATACATCTTGCAAGGCAAATTGGGAATTGAGGGTATACTTACCTATACGGATGGAGCTAAGAATAGTCTTCATTCTTTTGTGGAGCATGTAGATCCCAGTTGGCAAGACTGTCCCAATCATTATGGTCCTGCAGCAATGGGCTTATTCTTACCAGCAGCATTGTTGGGTGGGGAATCTGTCTTATCGAATATTATATCCATGAAAATTATGTATCTTCTTATAGCACTATCATCTGGCTTCATAATTTCCAATTTGTTCAATAACGAAAAAGAGGGAAAGGAGAAAAAGAACCAGTTTCTACTATTTACTTTCCTGAACCCTGTGTTTTTAATTCAGGGCATCGGACAAATGCACATTGACTTTTTATTGCTCACATTTTGCTTAGGAATGATTTATGGATTAAAAAAAAGAAAATGGATAATAGCAGGAATTTGTGTTGGTCTTATGGGAGCAACAAAGTTTTTGTTGGTTGTGATTTTTGGAGGTATTATGGTAATCTTTATGGTTTATGAATCACTTAACAGAAAGGTAAATGTAAGGAGCCTGATATTCGGCTTAGTATCTATTCCATTAACTGTAGCTGTTGCTTATTTCTTTGTTTGGGAAAATGAACAAACTATACTTTACCCGTTAGCATTTCATGAAGATGGCGAACCAGTCAAGTCTGTAATAGAACTCTTAAGCTATCTAGTTGCTTCCGTTAAAGATCTTCCAGTTACGAATACAATCCATGAATATAATGAGGCAATTATACACCTGAAAGTAGAATCTTCGCTGTGGTTAAGTACAGTATTTGGTTTTATAGCGTTATTGTTAGCCGTCCCAACCTCAATTGCTGTGATGAATAGCAAAACTGATAATGAATTCTTTGTAGGTGCAGCAAAAATATTAATGATTGTGTTCCTTGTTTATTCTCCCCAAATGCATGCTTGGTACTTTTTACTTATCCTTCCATTTCTAGGTTTTGGAATTGAGAAGAAATATATTCTCTTGTATTGTGGAATTACACTAGGTCTATCTAACTCATATGAAATAGCAAATATTTTAGATCCAACGACTACAACAAGAAATGTAATTATGATTGTCTTCTCTATAGTTTCAGTAATTAGTTACTATTTGTTTGTTCATAAGTTTTTCAGTCCAAGAGATATCAAAGAATCCATCATAGCGTTATTTAATAGAGTTCTAAACTTTAGATCAAAAGCAGTATAATGTATAATTGATTTAATAACTTCTTGTAATATTTTTACATTTTATAAATCATTGAAAAAAGATATTTAATGTCGATTTTAGAGAGCATTTTTGCAATTAATATAATAATATCTATACTTTATCGAAAAAAACAGATTTAACCGTAAGCATTTAGAACTTTTATGCGTTAAATGAATTAATAACATTGTAATTCAAGATTACATTATTATAACTTGAAATTTACATTGTATTTGATTGAAATAAATAGTGATTAAGATTATCTTTGCAATTGAGTAATTTACCTAAAGCAATATTTTTAAGAGCCCAACCTCTTTTTGCTTTATAACAAAACAAAACAGTACCATGCTTAAAAAGAAAATGCAAGCGTATGATATTCCTCAAAAAATCCAAAAATTGGGGCTGTATCCATATTTTAGAACTATTGAATCAGAGCAAGATACTGTAGTGAAAATTAAGGGCAAAGATGTACTAATGTTTGGATCTAACTCTTATCTCGGACTTACTACTCATCCAAAATTAAAAGAAGCTTCAAAAGCAGCCATAGATAAGTATGGTTCGGGATGTGCTGGGTCACGATTTTTAAATGGCACATTAGATTTACATTTAGAATTAGAAGAAAAACTGGCCAAATTCGTTGGGAAAGAAGGAGCATTAGTTTTTAGCACAGGCTTTCAAGTTAATTTAGGCGTAATTTCAAGTATTCCAGGAAGGCATGATTATATTATTTTGGATGACTTGGACCATGCATGCATTATTGATGGAGCAAGGCTTTCATTTGCGAAGACATTAAAATACAAACACAATGACATGGAGGATTTAGAGAGGATACTTTCTAAAACTGAAATGGATAAGATCAAGCTCATAGCTATTGACGGAGTATTCTCAATGGAAGGAGATATTGCTAAGTTGCCGGAAATTGTGAAACTGGCTGAGAAATATAATGCCAATATAATGGTAGATGATGCACATGGACTTGGTGTCTTAGGCAGAAATGGGAGAGGGACTGCAGACCATTTTGGATTGACAGATAAGGTAGACCTAATAATGGGAACATTTTCTAAATCTTTGGCATCAATAGGCGGTTTTATAGCTGCTGACAATGCTACAATTAATTACTTAAAACACAATGCTCGATCGTTAATCTTTAGTGCGAGTATCGCTCCTGCAAATGCAGCAGCCGTTATAGCTGCACTTGATATAATGGACCAAGAACCAGAAAGAATTCAACGTCTTTGGACAAATACAAATCTTGCACTTAAAATGCTTAAAGATGCGGGTTTTGATGTTGGACACACAGAGACTCCAATCATACCAATTTACATTAGAGACGATTCAAAGACTTTTCAATTAACAAGGATGTTACTTGATGAAGGTGTTTTTGTTAATCCAGTAGTTTCGCCAGCTGTTTCAAGTACTTCATCGTTGTTAAGGTTTTCTTTAATGGCGACGCATACAGAATCACAAATAGTTGAAGCAATCACTAAGATTACCAAAATATCTCGCAAGCTTGAAATTTTGGATTCTGTCAAACAAACCGTATGAGCATTGCCATAGTAAAGGTTGACAACAACAAACAGTTAATGGAGTTTATTGATTTCCCACATGAACTGTACAAAGATGACCCAAACTATGTTGCAGAACTATATATTGCTGCAAAGGAGCTCTTATCTCCAAAGAAAAACCCATACTTTAAACATTCATCAGTTGACACATTTTTAGCATATACTAAAGGTAAATGTGTTGGTAGAATAGCTGCTACTGTCAATAATAATTACAACAAATACCATGATAGTAATGTAGGCTATTTTGGATTTTTTGATTGTATTAATGATTTAGAGGTCGCAAGAGCTCTACTTACTATTGCAGAAGATCATTGTAAGAGAGAAAAAGTAGATAGGATTCTCGGTCCTACAAATCTAACGACCAATGATACTGCAGGAGTACTAGTGGATGGCTATGATTCTCCACCAGTTGTACAAATGACATACAATAAGCCCTATTATAAAGATCTGTTAGAAGCTCTTGGTTATTCTAAAGAGATGGACATGTATGCTTATAAGATTCCGACTGCTACTGTCAATCAAAAAGCCCTTAGATTATCCAAAAGAATACAAGAGAGACTAGAAAGTAAAGGAACTACTTTCAGAAACATCGTGCTTAAAGACTTTGACAATGAAGTAAAGGCTATAAGAGAGATATACAAGTCAGCTTGGGAGAAAAACTGGGGTTTTGTACCTCCAACAGATGAGGAGTTCGATTTTATTGCTGAAGGACTAAAAATGGTTATCAATCCAAAATTTACGTTTGCGGCAGAAGAAAATGGCAAGATGATAGGTTTTGCCGTTGGATTACCTGATATCAATGAGATACTGGTCAATAATAGAAGAGGAAGATTATTTCCTACTGCAATATTCAAACTACTTTTTGGTAAAAATAAAACTAAAAACCTTCGTATAGTGTTGTTAGGTGTAGTAGAAGAGCATAGAAAAGCTGGAATAGAAGCGGTCTTTTTCGCAAACTTCATCAAAGCCGCTCAAGAAAATAACATTGGTTTTGGCGAAGCATCTTGGGTGCTAGAAAACAATCAAATGATGGTGAAATCTGCTGAAAACTTAAATGGTGAAAAGTATAAAACATACCGTATCTATTCTAAAAACATTTAAGTCAGGTGTCTTATAATCTACTAATTACAGGAGCAACTGGTTTTATAGGAGGTTTTCTCGCACAAGAAGCGATTGATCAAGGGTACAAAGTATTTGCAGCAGTAAGAGCATCTAGTGACACTAAGTATTTAGAGACTTTAACCAATATATCCATTATAGAAGTCAATCTTGCTGATCCTCAATCGATTTCTAACGCAATAACCACCAATCATATTGATTACATTATTAATAATGCAGGACTTACAAGATCTAAATCCCAAGATCAGTTAAATAAAGTAAATGCCAGCTACCTTGATAACCTATTTAATGGTATAAAACTTAGCAAGACTAACATAAAACGGGTAGTCCATGTGAGTAGTTTGGCAGCCTATGGCCCAGCTGACTATACAAAAAAGGGAGTAATCAAAAACAGCAGCATCCCCCACCCTGTTACAATGTACGGAAAGAGTAAATTACTAGGAGAAAGTATAATAAAGAATCAAAGTTCCCAACCATACGTTATAATTAGGCCAACAGCAGTATATGGTCCTAAAGAGAAAGATCTTTTTACGATTTTTAAAATGATCAATGGAGGACTTCAAACAAAAGTCGGTTTTTCTCCCCAAAAACTTACCTTTATTTATGTTAAGGATTTGGTTGTCTATATGATAAATGCATTGACACAAGGCCCTGATAATGAAGCCTATTTTATATCTGACGGTAAGTATTATAGCAACCATGAGTTCAATGAGTTGGTAAAAACAACTTTACAAAAGAAGACACTTAAGCTTTCGATACCATTACCAGTTATAAAAATGTTAGGCTATTTATCTCAGATATGGGGCAACATTACAAATACATATCCTCCACTAAACATTGATAAAGTCCAAGAGATTAAAGCTAAAAGCTGGGTTTGCGATACGTCAAAAAATATCAACCTTGGTTATACACCAAAATATAGCTTAGAAAAAGGGATAGAAGAAACGGTGGCTTGGTACAAAAATAACAATTGGTTGTAAAGCCATTCTAGAATATGTACCTTTATTCAAGGTGGATCGCACATAGCATCATTTTCAATAAAACTTTTATCCCACATTTTAATTGGTTGTTTCAATTGTAGTTTGACATGTTATCAAATGCAAACAATCTCTGACGATATGATTATAAAATAGAGCCTTCCTTTTAAACTAACGTTCCAATCCATATCAGTGTTTAGTCGCAGCAAATTTGTACGAGATAATCCTGAATCCATATAAGCCTCTTTGGTACGGTTATTGTATTAAATAATTTCATAATATGTATACTACTTAAAGAAAAGAGGAAATACTTGCAAAAATTTATTAATATATTGTCCTATTTAACCATTGTTTTGATGCTGACATCCAGTACTTCTAACAATAGTTCTGCACCTTCCAAGGTGATGGGAATAACTGTATTTGCAGGTAATGACGCTGTTATATGTCAATCAGCTACCCTACTTTTAAGTGATTTAAATGCTACCATAACTGGAGATGTGACCGATGGCTATTGGTTTACTAAAGGGGATGGCTTTTTTGATCCAGGAGGGATGAACAATGTATTATTTTCTATTGGCAATATATATATCCCCGGCCCTAATGACATCGTAATTGGGCATTTTGATTTAATATTGGTAAGTTTTGACCCTGATGGTAATGGCCCAGAGTCACAAGTAAAAGACACAGTAAAAATTACACTTCAAAATAGTCCTGTGTTAGTTTGTCACGGTAATCTCAATATTTCTCTTGGCAATAACTGCACTGAAACTGTAACACCTCAGATGTTGCTAACTAATCCAGTTCAGCCTTTTAGCCAATATACCGTATTACTAACTGATCCAGATGGCAATGTTCTTCCAAATGATATATTAACCGTTAACGAGATTGAAAAAAGTATCATCTTTACTGTTGGTCATTTATGTGGTACAACGACTTGTTGGGGTACACTTAGACCTCAAGATAAGACGCCACCAGTATTACAATGTGCTAATTTCACTATTCTATGTGATCAAAACTCTAGTGCAGATTCTATCGGTTATCCAGTAACAAACAATGCTACCGTAATTAAGACAGGACCAAATACATATAGTGTCTCTAATTTAGATGCTTGTAGCTTTGTCAATATGAGTTACAGTGATGAAGTACAAGATATGAACTGCTTAGGTGGATTACAAGGCAGAATCATCAGAAGATGGACTGCTGCCGATGCTTCAAACAATACAAACACTTGTACTCAAGTAATAAGTATTAAGACTAAAGGCATAAAGGATGTTTCTCTACCTCCACATTATAATGATACAGCAAAACCATCATTAGAATGTAATGGTAATTGGCCACAACTTTCTAATGGTCATCCAAGTCCTTCTTATACTGGATCACCCAATACTGCTGGGTGCAAGTATTTAGAAAGTACATATTCTGATATCACCTTCGATTTTTGTGGCAGCACTTACAAAATACTTAGAAAATGGTTAATGGTTGACTGGTGTACAAATGAAACTAAAGAATACAATCAAATAATAAAAATCATCGACACTCGTGCTCCTTCATTTAAGGTTGCAGATAGTTTATACTTATATACAACTACTTATGATTGTTTTACAGCTAAAACAAAAGTACCTAGAGTTACTAATGTGATTGACTGTTCAGGTGTTGATACTTCATTTATTATTAAAGACACATTTAACAATAACTTTAGCCATCTTGTAACTACTAAGAAGGACACTTTCTATTTAGACTCACTTCCAGTAGGTTATTATTTAGGATCTTATATTTTGGTTGATGAATGTGGAAATAGAGATACCGCTTCATTTCCAATTAAAGTTATGGATAATAAAGCACCATTTGCGATTTGTGGTAATTTTATCAAAATATCTATCATCAATAATGGCACTGCTAGAATGTTTCCTAACTCCATTAATGATGGAAGTGTGGACAATTGTATGATTGATTCTTTTGCTGTGGCTAAGATGATAGACTTGTGCAGTAATAATGCGGGCAAATTTGGTCGTTATGTTGACTTTTGTTGTGCAGAAACAGCTAATCCAGTAATGGTGGCATTAAGAGTCACTGACATCTATGGTAATAATAACACCTGTATGGTAGAAGTAACTGTTGAAGACAAAGAAAAGCCAGTAATCAGTTGTCCTTCTAATATAACAATTGATTGCGACTACCCAATTGATGAATCCAATCTTAGTGAATTTGGGACGATAGTTCCTACTTCAAATTTGATAAAACCGTTTTATATTTACGACAATCATAACAATGGATTTGCAGGTACAGATGGATTAGCAACTGACAATTGCATGGTTAGTTATGATTCTACACATATTTTGGATATTACATGTTTTGAAGGATCACTTTACAGAGATTTTATAGCTACCGACCTTTATGGAAACAAGGCTAGTTGTAGACAAACAATCAGAATCAAAAATCACAATCCATTTATGTCTAGCAACATTGTATGGCCTGCTAATATTGATATTGACGGATGTGATACATTAAACATTGACCTTGATATTACTAAAAAACCTACTTACAACAATACAAATTGTGCAAACGTAGAATCTACCTATTCAGATCAATATTTTTATAACACAGCAGAAGCTTGTATTAAAGTACTTAGGACTTGGACAGTAATAGACTGGTGCACTTATGATCAATCGAATGGAAAGGGATTATATACTTACGCTCAATTTATTAAATTAAATAACTCTATTGCTCCCTCAATAGCAACTACTTGTAAAGATACCGTTGTCTGTCATTATGCTATAGATTGTGTCAAAGAAAAGTATATAAAAAACTTATCTGCCTCTGATGATTGTACTACAACTAACAAATTGTCATGGAGTTGGGAAATCGATGCTGATAATGATGGAACCATTGAATTTAGTGGTAAATCTAATATAATTGATGTGTTACTTGATAAAGGCTCATATAAAGTATATGTCGAAGTAATGGATCAATGCGGCAATTTAAGTACCTGTGACTATAACATTATAACTAAAGACTGCAAAAAACCTACGCCCTACTGTGTAAGTAATCTATCTACAGTAATAATGCCAAGTACAAAACAATTAGAAATTGTTGCTAAACAGTTTGACTACAACAGTTATGATAATTGTACAAAAATGGAGAATTTGCTATTTTCTTTTTCTACGAACAAATATGATAGTACTAAAATAATAACTTGTAATGATATCTCAAATGGTGTTGCGGATATCATATCTATATCTTTATATGTAACTGACGAATCAGGTAATCAGGACTTTTGCATGGTAGAATTAGCCATACAAGACAATGATGATGTTTGTCAAGATGTAGGATCGTTATCAGCAGTTTCAGGCTCTTTTAAGACTTTTAATAATAAAAAAGTAGCAAATGCAATTGTAGCTATTAATTCCGATGTAGACATTTACAATCAATCAAAATTCACAGATGCAAATGGTCAGTATGCTTTTAGTGCCTTACCATCGCCATTGAAATATAACTTATCAGCTACACATAATGGTCCGGCTAACGAGCAGTTATCTACATTTGATTTGATACTATTACAAAGACATATTTTAGGCATTGCTCCATTAATTTCTCCGTATCAAATAATAGCTGGAGATGCTAATGGTTCTAACAAAATAAATGTTAGTGATTTGGTTGCTATTAGAAAGGTATTATTAGGAGTTACTAATGAGTTTGCACCAGGTGTGCCTTCATGGATATTTATAGATGGCAAACAAGAGTTTCAAGATCCAAAAAGCCCTTGGTCCTATAATGAGTTCATTACTTTAGAAACTTTACAAAATGGAGATAATAAAGCTGATTTTATAGCTGTAAAGGTTGGAGACATCAACGGCAGCATTGGGAATGTAAGATCTAATGACCCAGTAGAAAATAGAAATCAAAAAGTTAAAAATTTAACTAAATCTACAGTTGGTAATACTAATACTTTCTTGACTTCAGAATTTATGAATCTTGATGGTTTCCAATTAAAACTGAATGTAGAATCATTTGAAAGTATTACATTTAATACAAATATTGAAGAGTATTCTAATTATTATGTTTCAGAAGATAACATGATCACAATTATCTGTTATTTACCTCAACCTATTAGTTTTGACGCTGGTGAGATGTTATTTATTATAAATTCTAATAAAACAACATTAGACGAGCGAACTAATATAGCTCCGGAAATATACATTGATAATGAGGAATATGGCTTAGAAGTAACTAAAGTTAATAACGGTGTAATCAATAATAAGGCTACAAATTGTACTATTAAATATCAATCAGGTCAATTGATTTTATCATCTAACATTGAGGACATTGACAATTTATACATTTATAATATTGAAGGTAAATTGATTCAAAATATTAGTATAGTTAATAATTCTGATCTAATGTTTACAGCTCCTAGTGGTATATACATTGTATCTTTCTATAGTAAGAATATTAAATACAATAAAAAAGTATTCATCCCTTAATACTACACAATACTGGTTTTATGTACCGCAGAATAAAACCGAAATGCAACGTTATACAGCAGAACAACTTAAAAAATTAATAGATAATTATATATTTATTCAAAATAGAATTCTGTTTACGCCGAAATTAATAACTTTGCAATTGATTTTATCTAAGTTATCATGGGAAGAAAAATAATTAAAAACGGGTTACTATTTAATAGAGGAAAAGCGTTTCAATCAGATATTCTAATTGAAGGCCAAAAAATAATTAAAATAGAATCTGACATTAGTCATCCCAATGCGGAAATCATCAATGCCGAAAACATGTGGGTAATACCTGGTATTATTGATGATCAAGTACATTTTAGAGAGCCAGGACTTACCCATAAGGCAGATATTGCTTCTGAATCAAGAGCAGCTGTAAGTGGAGGAGTCACTAGTTTCATGGAGATGCCTAACGTAATACCTGCAACTTTAACACAGGAGAATTTACAAGCAAAATACGACATAGGAGCTGATAGAAGTTGGGCCAATTATTCATTTTTTATGGGTGCCAGCAATGATAATCTAGAAGAAGTTCTCAAAACAGATCCTAAAAGTGTATGTGGTGTTAAGATCTTCATGGGTAGTAGCACTGGTAATATGTTAGTTGATAATCATACAACTCTAGAGGGAATCTTTAGCAAAGTAGATATGCTGATCGCAACACATTGCGAAGATGAAGAGACCATTAAAGCCAATTTTCAACAATTCAAATCAAAATACGGTGAATCTCTAAATGCAAGCCATCATCCTTTAATTAGAAACGTTGAAGGCTGTTTAATTTCTTCAAGTTATGCTTCAGAATTAGCTAAAAAGCATGATACTCGATTACATATTTTACATATATCTACCGCTGACGAATTGGCTTTGTTCACAAACAAGATTCCGCTCAGTAAGAAGAGAATAACTTCAGAAGCTTGTGTCCATCACTTGTATTTTACTGCTAGTGATTACGAAGAGTTAGGTAATTTGATTAAATGCAATCCAGCTATCAAAGAATCTAGTAATAGGGATGCTATATTAAAGGCGGTATTGGATGACACAATCGATATTATAGCTACAGATCATGCTCCACATACTTGGGAAGAGAAAAATCAAAAATACATCAAAGCCCCGTCAGGCCTTCCTTTAGTGCAACATAGTTTGAATATCATGATGGATCTATTCTGGCAAAACAAGATCAGTATGGAGAAGATTGTAGAAAAAATGTGCCATACACCTGCGATATGTTTTCAAGTTAAGGACAGAGGCTATTTGGACGAAGGTATGTTTGCTGACATAGCAATATTAAATCCGACACAGCCATGGACAGTTAATGATGCTAACATCCATTACAAGTGTGGTTGGTCTCCGTTGCAAGGTAAAAGATTTAAAGGTAAAGTCAATTTTACGTTAATTAACGGTGAGTTAGTTTACAATCAAGGAGAGTTTATAAATCAAGGTAAAGGAATGAGATTGGAGTTTGATAGATAGAAAAATAGCATGTTCGTTATATTATAGGGTTAATTTGCGGGAAATGGTCAAATTTATAATGTTATTTTCCTATCTTTACTTAGAATAAGACAGACCCTTATGAAAAACTTATTTTCATTGTTAATTCTATTAAGCTTTGGAATTCTTGCAAAAGCCCAAGTCACATCAGTAGATTACCAGATCAAATACGATTCAAGTACATGTTTACACGACTGTTATTTTATTGTCAAAGGAGGTAGTGCTTTGACAACATTTCATAGAATAGCTCTTAATTCTTCCTATTCAATAGTTTCTCCATATGGATCAAACGTGTCTGTTGTTTCATCATATAATCCTACTAAACGAATTGGCCCGCCTGGTATTCCAATACCATGGTATATAGGATCTGAAATTAGTTACCCTATTATAAATCCTAATTTTGATTTTACCCATATCTATCCAACTTCCAATTCAGGAATTGGCGAATATGATACGCTATATACTGGAGATTCTGTAAGATTATTCTCATTGAGTATTATCCCAACAAACCCAAATGACAATCCCCTAATAAGAGTTTTCAATAATAATTTTGATCCTCATGCTTCAGACCCAAATATGAATGGCAATGATTTTAGTAACGGCTTTACAATGGGAGGAGCAAACCAACTTTATAATTCTAATATTGAGTCCTACTACCCTTTTATTAATCAATTAAGTTCAGTTATTGATACTTTATCAGGCCTATCAATTGATATAACTCCTGAAGCATCGGCTTGCCAACTTCCTTTTACTTTTCAATGGTTTGGACCAAATAATTATTATAGCATAACGGAGGATGTGTTTATCGATCCCTACACCCCAATAAACAGAGGAAAGTACACGTTAATAATTAAAGATGCGAATGGATTTGAACATACTGAATATTTTGATATTGGTAATTATGACTTTAAATATCCTATTCCAGAATCTCTAGAACTTACAGAAAACATTAATAGTATTGGTGTGGTTCTTCCAATTCTCGGTGATGAAAATTTAAATTCCAAACTGATAATAGAGTATAAAAAAGTTGGTACATTAAATTTCAAAAAAGCTGCTCCTAGTACTAGAATCTATCCCTCAATGATTGTAGATGGTAGTACAATCAATAAAAATCATCATGCTTCAAGTATCCTGTTTCTAGACCCATTTACCAAATATAATCTTCGAGCTAAACTTGTGGATTACGATGCGGATACCTTTTTTATAGATACAGTATTTACTACAAGATATGTAAGGGAAACCAACCCTAACCAAGACACCTTTTATGTGATTCCTGGCAATGGTGGTGGAATTGGAACCTTAACAAACCCTTTTTTAGGTATTCAAGAAGCAGTTTCAAACATTTCTACTAAAGGGAAAGTTATTCTTGTAGGAGATGGAATTTATTCATCTTTTTATATGTCCTCTAGTGGGTATTTGGATAGCCCAACTACTCTAAAATCTCAAAATTTACATGGTGCAATAATTGACGGAAACAATACGCTTGAAGCAATTATAGAAATAGGTGGAATAAATAACAGAATTCTAAATATAATTGTTGATGGGTTCATTATTCAAAATGGTCATTTTGGGATAGATGCAGTAGGTACTCAAAGAATTACAATTAGAAACAATAAGCTAAGCAATGTAAATTACGGAATAATTAACAGCAGTGCTAAGGGTATAGAACTTTCGCAACATATCTACAACAATGAAATAATTGGTCGTACAATTTGGCCTCAAGCAAATGGAGTTGTTCCTGAGGAAAGGGGTATTGATATAAGAGGAAATAATAATACCATTTTTATGAATAGCATTTCCAATTTTGGTGATGGCATTTCCACAGAAGGGATTTCAACTGGAATCAGCAAAAGCCTAGAAATTCACCATAATTTTATAAACAAAACAGTGGATGATTTAATAGAAATAGATGGTACAGTATCAAATACATTAGTGTATCGCAATAAGCTAATGAACGGTAGAACTGGAGTTAGTCTATCGCCAATTTTAGGTGGTCCCGCATATGTCTTCAGAAATGAAATTATCAACACAGAAAACAGTGCCTTAAAGCTAAATAATCAAACTACGGGAATTCAAGCTTACCATAACACGATATTAAACTCAGGTAATGGACTAAGTTCTACTCCAGGTTGGCAAAGCCTACAATTCATAAACAATTCAGTAATCTCAAAAGAGTATATTTATGAAGAATTTCATAAGGTATCAAATGGCATATATAATTATAAGAATAATGCCTACAAAAGTGATAGGACTGGGACAGCGATGACACCATGGTTTAGATGGGATAGTCTCAATTATGCCACATTAAATGATCTACAATCCAATACTTCACAAGATTCTAATTCAATTGAAGTTACTCTAGTTGACTTTTCCAATGTCACTATTCCAAGCACATACAATCAAGAGATACTAATTACAGACAATAATTTGTACCCTAGTCAAGCATCTTCCTTATTAAACAACGGTAAACTTATTGACATGTTAAATGATCCATTTGTAGTGGATTTTTTGCCTGATATCGGTGCTTTAGAATTAGGGCAGCCCTACCCTTTTTATGGACATGATTTTACCAACACATGCAGCTACAACAACCTCAGTAATCTTACATGGAACGGTTCAAAGAGTGATTCTTGGTATGATGAAGCAAATTGGACACCTTGTGGTGTACCAAATTCAAAAACGAATGTAATAATACCAGCAAATACGCCTTTTTCACCATTTTTAAATACTGAAATTGAAATTAAATCACTTAATATAGAATTTGAAGCCTCTTTCCATAATTATGGTAATATCGTTTTAGCTCCGTAATTTTTGGATCTATTTTTCTATAAAAAGCTGTAAAGAAACCTTTTATAACCTAGAAGGGAAGTTAACTTCACATTGATTAATGGAGAACTTGTATATAATCAAGGAGAGTTTATCAATCAGGGCAAAGGGATGAGGTTGGAGTTTGATAGGTAAGACAAACCGTTCAGAAACCTCAACCCATGAGGAATAATGTTTAAAAGACACATCTTTTTAAGATTGATTAGATTCGAATCATCATTTGAATCCCGTGAACCTAAACACAACATTCCTACCATTATTAACTTAAATCTTGATATTATTACTATCAACTCTACAAAACTGACACCCTTCCACAAGTGTGAAATATAAAACAATCTAGAGGTGTGAAAAAATTAAAAATATTTGAATATATCGGATAAAAGAAATATCTTTGTTTCCGATAAATGGATGTTATGATGTTTCCACCGAAAATAATTAGACCCTATGAGCTTACTGAGATAAATAATCGAATCTTAGCAAAAAAAAGAATCTTAGATTCCAATAGGCCAATTAATGCCTCTGTAATAGATAGGCTAAGGCAAGACTTTGCTATTGAATGGACATACAATTCGAATAGCATAGAAGGGAATACATTGACTATCTCAGAGACAAAAATGATACTCGAAGATGGGGTCACTATTGGAGGTAAAATGCTTCGTGAACACTTTGAAGTTATAAATCACCAAAAAGCCATTAATTTTCTTGAAACATTAGTTCAAAGACAAACAAATTTTAGAACAATTGACCTTTTGTCTATTCATGAAATCGTCATGGCTAATATATTGGATGATTATGCTGGCAGACTAAGAGATGGTATGGTTAGGATTATGGGAGCTAATTTCACTCCGCCAAATGCATCGAAAGTCAGTGATTTATTAGATGAGTTAATTGATTTTGTCAATTTAGATGATGCAAAGTCTGATATAATCACAATTGCTACTATATTTCATCATAGGTTTGTTTGGATACACCCTTTTAATGACGGTAATGGCCGTACAGTAAGGTTGGCAATGAACATTCTCCTAATGAAAGAAGGATTCCCTCCTGCATTTATATTGACAAATGATCGAAAAAAGTATATTGACGCTCTTAATCAAGCAAATATGGGAGACTACTCTAAGCTTTTATTAATAATGTATCAAGCAGTAGAGCGATCTTTAAACCTATATATCAGTGCAATAGGCGGTAAATATGACGACTATGAACCCTTGTCTAGTTTAGCAAAGGAATCAGATATTCCCTATGGGCAAGAATACCTTAGTCTATTAGCTAGAAGAGGTCATATAGATGCCTATAAAGAAGGTAGAGTATGGTTGAGCACAAAAGCTGCTGTTAAAGAATATCAGAATAATAGGTCTTAGTACGACAAACTGGAGTTATATCATTTTTTATCACAATAAAAATACTCCAGTTTGGCGTACTAAATAATGATCTAAAACTATAAAAACCTGCACCTACTCCACAATATTTTCTGCTAATTCCTCCCACTCTTCCATGAGTTGATCGTATTTAGATTTAGCGGAGATATACGCATCATTTTTCTCTTCAAAACCCTTTGATTGGTAAAAAGCAGGATCAGCCATTAACACTTCAATCGCCTTCATTTCTTCCTCACATTTAGATATGTCTCTTTCAACATATTTCATCCTCTTCTTAAATTCTTTTTGCTCCTGATGATTTATCTCTATTTCTGGTTGTTTCTGAGTGGTTACATTAGCTGCATTTTCTTTACGAGTTTCTATTTCTCGCATGTTATCCATCATCTTCTTATCTAAGAAGTAATTGATGTCACCTAAATACTCTCTAATATTATTATCTACAAACTCGTATACTTTATTACTTATACCTGCTAAAAAGTCTCTATCGTGAGATACTACTATCAGGGTACCATCGAAATCTAACAAAGCATTTTTTAGTACTTCCTTCGAATGAATATCTAAGTGATTGGTAGGTTCATCCATTATAATCACATTGGCTGGTGTCAGTATCATAGCAGCCATTGCCAACCTGGCTCTTTCTCCTCCAGACAATACACTTATCTTCTTATCGACATCTTCGCCACTAAATAAAAAGGTACCAAGGATATTCCTAATCCTAGGTCTCATTTCAGCTGGAGCTATATTGTCCATCATTTCCATTACGGTAATGGAAGTATCTAATAGCTCTGATTGATTTTGTGCATAATAAGAGACTAACACATTTGTACCTTGCTCAATTTTGCCTTTTGTAGGCTCTAATTGGTTAACGAGCATTTTTGCCAAAGTAGATTTACCTTCTCCATTTTGTCCAACAAAAGCTATCTTATCTCCTCTTTCTACATGGATACTTACATCCTTAAGCACTAGTTTTTCTCCATATGACTTGCCAACATGTTGGATATCCATAACTACCCTGCCCGACCTAGGTGCTTTACCAAAACTAAGATTAAACTGTTTTGTATCTTCTTCGGGTACTTCAATCCTTTCCAACTTATCCAGTTGTTTTTGCATGGATTGAGCCATAGTCGTTTTCGTCGCTTTTGCCATAAAACGGGTTATAGTCCTTTCTTTATCCGCTATTTCTTTTTGTTGATTAGCATATGAGGACATTAATATATCTCGCTGCTGCACCTTTAATACTTGATATTTACTATAATTACCGGTATAAGATGTAACTCTACCCAATTCTAATTCAATTATCCTATTACAGACATTATTAAGGAACTGGATATCGTGAGAAATAATTAATACAATACCTTGGTAATTTTTGAGATACTCTTCTAGCCAGATGATTGACTCTATATCAAGGTGATTGGTAGGCTCATCGAGCATTAGTAAGTCAGGGTTAGTTAGTAATAACTTGGCCAACTCTACCCTCATTTGCCATCCACCACTAAAAGTGCCAATCTTTCGCTCAAATTCCCCATCCTTAAATCCGAGCCCTTTTAATACTCGTTCACATTGAGCATCGATCTGCTCTGCGCCTAACATATCCAGTCTATTGTTAATATCGGTCATGTCGTGGACCATATCCATATATGAATCAGTCTCATAATCTGTTCTTTCTGTTAGTTGGGCTGTTACGTCTTTAAGCTTTTGGGTTAATGTAACAACCTCATCAAAGGCAGAACGGGTCTCTTGGATTACAGACTTTTCTAGGTCAAAATCTAAATCCTGCTTTAACAATCCAATTGTGAAAGTATTTGGGTATTGGATCGTCCCACTGTCAGGAGAGATCTGTTGAGATATTATTTTAAACAAAGTAGACTTACCGGCTCCATTCTTACCAATTAGACCAGTCCTTTCCTTTTTTGTGAGCATAAACTCCACATTTCTCAATAACTCTCTATCCCCATACTTGAGGCTAACACCACTTACGTAAAACATACTTTAATTTAATTCATATTGATTTTATCAGACATATCAGCTATCACTTTATAGCTTGTGCCTTTACTTTCTACTACGTCTGCCCAAGTAGAAGGTTTTGTGTTAAACACATAATTGATGTCTGTATCTGCTATGATCCAAGACCCAGATTCTAATTCTTCATAGATTTGACCTGGAGACCAACCAGAATAACCAATAAAAAACTTGATGTCAAATGGGTTAACCACACCATTCGCCATTAATACCTTTAACTTATTAAAGTCACCACCCCAATATATGCCAGGTGATACTTCTCTACTGTTTTCTAATAAATCACCTAATCTATGCAAATAATGGATGGTATCTGTCCCAACTGGACCTCCATAAAATACAGGAATATCACACTCTGGAAAATCTTGAACCAAAGTATCAATTTTAAACTGAGTACCTCGATTGACAATAAAGCCCAAAGAACCTTCATCTCTTGAATGTTCGCACATCAAAATTACTGACTTCTTAAACGGACCACCCGACATAAAGGGCTCAGCAGCAAGTAAATCGCCTTCTTTGATATCTACATTCATTTAATTCAGCTTATAGTGTCTCAATGATTACATCACTGTTAATTTTCCTAATTAGTCCTGTCAAAACTTTGCCATTCCCACCACTTTCGATGAAATTATTTGTGCCGGCTTTGATCATGTTTTGGATAGTTTGTGTCCATCTAACTGGTCCTGTTAGTTGAGCGATCAAATTCTCTTGTATTTTTTTAGGATCTGTATTAGCCAATGCATCAATATTTTGATAAATTGGACAAATTGGTTTGCTAAAATCCGTATCTAAAATAGCTTCTTCTAATCTTTCTCTTGCTGGCTCCATCAATGGACTATGAAAAGCTCCACCAACCTTTAATACTAATGCCCTCTTTGCTCCAGCTTCTTTTAACAACTCTACAGCTGTATTAATGCCAGTAACAGATCCGCTAATTACCAACTGCCCTGGGCAATTAAAATTAGCAGGCACTACTATATCATCTATAGCTGCACAAATATCAATTACCAACTGGTCTTCAAGACCTAATATCGCAGCCATTGTGCCATCCTCCATGTCACAAGCATTCTGCATTGCCATCGCTCTTTCATAAACTAATTCTAATGCTGATTCAAATTCTAATGCTCCACATGCTACTAGAGCTGAAAATTCACCTAACGAATGTCCTGCCACACTAGCTGGTTTAAATTCATTACCTAGCGTAGCTATTTTTGCCATGCTGTGCACAAATAGAGCTGGCTGAGTGATTTTTGTCTCTAGCAAATCTTCAGCAGTGCCTTCAAACATAATTTCGGAAAGAGAATAACCTAAAATTTCATCTGCTAATTTAAAAACTTTCTTTGCAGCTAAATCAGAGTGATACAAAGCAGTCCCCATTCCTTCAAATTGGGCTCCTTGTCCAGGAAAAACATAAGATTTCATTTAGTTTTAAATATTTTGTATTTAAT
>JBBKVK010000139.1:0-17725 GCA_037968395.1 Saprospiraceae bacterium
AGCCTCAGTGGTCAAGCAACGTATCAATCAGAAACCTCAGGATTAAACCTTGATTTCCCCGGGATAACCATTCCAAGACTGTCAAAAGATCAATACAGAATACAAGCTGATATAAGCCAAGTACTCTATGACGGAGGGCTTACTTCTATACTCAAACAGATAAAACTGTCTTCAAGTCTTTCAGATAAGAATATCATTGATCAAGAAATCGAAGCAATTCAATTCCAAAGCATTAATGTCTATTTTAGCATCATCGAACTAGAATTAAGGCAAAAAATGGTTTCGCTAAAAGCAGAAGACATTCATTCGTCGATTGATAAAATGACTGCGGGAGTTGACAATGGAGTCATATTAAAGTCAACTCTACAATCCCTACAAGCAGAGCAAATCCTACTTACCCAACAACAGCTTGAAATCAAGACAATAATAGCAGCCCAAAGAGAAATACTGTATCAACTATCTGACAATCAAAAAGCATTAACCTTCGAATTACCTTATCCAAAGACACCAGAAATTAATAATACGATTAACTCAAAAAGTTATTCCATTCAGCAATTTGACATTCAAAATCAAAACCTTATACTTAAAGACAAATTAGACAACATATCCCTTCGTCCTAGATTGCTTGCATTTGGACAGTTAGGATATGGAAAACCTGGTCTAAATTTTTTACAAAACGAATTTGCCCCATATTATATAGTAGGGCTTAAAGCACAGTGGGATTTGTCAAAATTTTACAATAATAAATCTAATAAACAACTCATTTTAGTTCAAAGGCACAAGCTAGAAACAAAAAGAGAGGCCGTGGTAAAAAGTATTCAACTTAAAAATACTCAACTTTTAAAGGATGTTGAAAAACTAAATGTATACCTCTCACAAGATGATGAAATGATCTCCATTAGAAATCAAATAAAAGAAACAGCCAATGTCCAATTAGAAAATGGCACTATCACCTCCGCAGAATATCTAATAAAATTAAACGACAGTAACACTGCCCAACTAAATAAAGACTTACACCAACTCTTAATCACCAAAGCCACTTATTTAATCAACCACAACAACGGTTGGAATAGTAATAACTAAAAGCATACTCAAATGAACAAAATAAAAGAATCAATAATTGCCATAATATTTATAGGTATAAACCTAACCTCATGCAGTAACAATGAGTCCACTCATGACGCCACTGGCACTTTTGAATCCACTGAAATCATTGTGTCCTCTGAGGCTAATGGAAAAGTATTATCATTTACCATCGAAGAAGGATCAGAAGTCAAAGCAAACCAAGAAGTGGGTGTAATAGATGGAACTAATCTAGAATTGCAAAAAAACCAAGTACTTGCCTCTATGGATGCTATTCAACAAAAACAAAATGACGCTGGACCACAAATCGAAATATTGAAACGACAACTCAATGCAGCAGACCTGGATATTAATACCTTAATGACTCAGCTAGAAGTAATAGTAATTGAACAGAACAGGTTAAAAAATCTATACAAATCAGAAGCTGCCACAAAGCAACAATTAGATGAAATAAATGGTCAAGTCGACATTCTAAACAAACAGATATTAGCTGCAAAATCAAAAAAAGAAGTAATGAATGCTCAAATACAATCTGCAAGAGATGTAGTAAAGATTCAAAATCGTGGAATCAGCAGTGAGAAAAAACCAATGCAAGAGCAGATTGCCATCATCAACAATCAACTTTCAAAAACCAAGGTGTTAAATCCAATTGATGGCACAATATTGACCACTTATATAAATGCAGGAGAGTTTGTAACCATTGGAAAACCTTTGTACAAATTAGCAGACATTACGGAAATGGATTTAAGAGCCTACATCACAGGCAACCAACTTCCTGGTGTGAATATTGGGCAAAACGTTGCAGTCTACATTGATAATGCTGACGGCGGTGACAAATCTTACACAGGACAGATAGCTTGGATCTCCGACAAAGCAGAATTTACACCAAAAACCATCCAAACTAAAGACGAAAGAAGTAACCTTGTCTATGCCATTAAAATAAAAGTAAAAAATGATGGTTTCATAAAGATTGGAATGTATGGTGAAGTAGACTTTAAAACCCAATCTGGCGAAAAATGATATCTATTAATGGTTTGACCAAGACATATGGTAAAAAACAACAAGTTAATGCCCTCCAAAATATAGATTTGGAAGTAAACACAGGTGAGTTGTTTGGGCTAATCGGACCAGACGGAGCAGGAAAAACCAGTCTTTTTAGAATACTTACTACCTTAATCTTAGCAGATAGCGGCCATGCTACTGTTATGGGACTTGATGTGATTAAAGATTATGCAGCTTTAAGAAAAATCATCGGATATATGCCTGGTAGATTTTCACTATATCAAGATTTATCAGTCGAGGAAAATCTCCAATTTTTTGCTACTATATTTAATACGACAATTGAAGCTAACTATCATTTAATCAAGGACATTTACATTCAACTAGAGCCTTTTAAGGACAGAAGAGCAGGGGCACTATCTGGAGGGATGAAACAAAAATTAGCTTTGTGTTGTGCCTTAATTCACAAACCTGAGATTCTATTTTTAGACGAGCCAACTACAGGAGTAGATGTCGTCTCTCGTAAAGAATTTTGGGAAATGCTCAAAAGGCTAAAAAAAGAAAACATAACCATCTTCGTCTCGACACCTTATATGGATGAAGCTGAAATGTGCGATAGAATTGCTTTAATACAAGAAGGAAATATCTTACAAATTGATACCCCTTCCAATCTCAAACTCAGTTTTAGACCAAAAGTGTTTAATATCAAAACATCCAAAATGAATTCTGCAGGTAAAGAATTGAGGCACTTAGATAAAGTGCTAGACATCTATCCTTTTGGTGAATTTATGCACTTAATCGCTGAAGATGACGTAGTGGATGAAAGATACATTTTAAACTACCTAGAATTAAAGGGACATTCTGAATCTATTGTCCAACTCACCGCACCAACAGTAGAAGATGTATTTATCCATTTAATGAAGAACCAAAGCCTCGATCAATGACAAATCAAATATCTATTCATACTGATAAATTAACCAAGAAATTTGGTGATTTCACAGCTGTAGATGCAATCACTTTCGATGTCTATAAAGGAGAAATATTTGGATTCCTAGGAGCAAATGGAGCGGGTAAAACTACCGCAATGCGAATGCTTACAGGCTTAAGCAAACCAACATCAGGCAAAGCAATAGTAGCAGGATACGATGTCTATTCTCACCCAGAAGAGGTTAAGAAAAGGATTGGTTATATGAGTCAAAAGTTTTCATTATACACCGACCTGAAGGTGAAAGAGAATATAGAGTTTTATGGTGGAATTTATGGCTTGACAAAGTCAGAAATCAAGATTGAATCAGATCGATTATTAGAGCGGTTAGGATTCGCTGACGAGGCAAATACAATGGTGAGTGAACTTCCTTTGGGTTGGAAACAAAAATTGGCATTTTCTATATCTCTTATCCACAAGCCCGATATTGTGTTTCTTGATGAACCAACAGGCGGTGTGGATCCTGTAACAAGGCGACAATTCTGGCAAATGATTTATGAGGCAGCAGATGAAGGTTATACCATATTTGTAACTACCCACTATATGGATGAAGCCGAATATTGCCATAGAGTTGCCATTATGGTGGATGGCAAAATTAAGGCCATTGGCACTCCCACAGAACTAAAAACAGAATATAAAGCTGATAATATGGATTCAGTATTTTATCAATTGGCTAGAAATGCCATTCGATCTGACAACTAAATAAGGAATATGCATCAATTTATCGCATTTGTACGAAAAGAAGTATATCATATCCTAAGAGATAGAAAAACCTTATTGGTCCTTATAGGTATGCCTATTATACAAATCATATTGTTTGGTTTTGCCATGTCCAATGAGGTAAAAAACACAACGGTTTATGTACTAGATCAATCTAAAGATAATCTTTCTCAAAAGTTAATTGAAGAAGTCAATGCAAGTAGATATTTTGACATTATTGGTACTTTAGACGATACAAATCAACCAGATGAAGTACTTAGATCTGGGAAAGCTAAACTAGCTTTAATCATACCTCCTTCATTTTCTTCTGACCTACAACATGGCAATGATGCAACCATTCAACTTATTACTGATGGATCTAACCCAAATCTTGCCGCTACAATTAACACTTATATAGCGGCGATTACCCGAGATTTTAGAAATAACAATTTGGGAGAATTTAAATTGCCTTACACTATAAATATTGCGGTAAGGATGTTGTACAATCCACAATTGAAAGGAGCTTATACATTTGTGCCAGGAGTGATAGCCATGGTCTTAATGATTATATGCGTACTTATGACATCAGTATCTATCGTCAAAGAAAAAGAATTGGGTAATATGGAAATGTTATTGGTTTCCCCTACCAATCCCCTTGTTGTAATAATATCTAAAGCTGTGCCTTACTTCATTCTAAGCCTCATTATCATTTCTATCATTTTAATAATGAGTACTTATATATTAAACATACCAATCAGAGGGAGCATCTTGTTGCTTTACGCTGTGGCGAGTATATTTATAATTGCGGCTCTTTCTTTAGGTTTGGTGATCTCTACACTGACGAATTCACAACAGGTTGCCATGATGATATCATTGATGGGTATGATGTTGCCTACGATCATGTTTGGAGGATTTATGTTCCCAATTGAAAACATGCCTCTTCCGCTACAGTTTATATCGAATATAGTCCCTGCTAAATGGTTTTATTATTGTATCAACGATATTATGATCAAAGGGCTTGGTTGGAAAGCGGTCTGGCAAGAAGTAACGATCCTTTTAGGGTTTGCCATTCTGTTTATTACGATTAGTTTCAAAAAATTTGATATTCGTTTGACATGAAAAATACGATCCATTTATTGAAGAAAGAGTTTAGGCAAATCTTTAGAGATAAAGCAATACTAAAGATGATCTTAATCATGCCAGCTATGCAGCTACTAATACTACCATTTGCAGCTGACTACGAGATTAAAGATATCAAGGTGGCAATAGTTGACTTTGACCATTCAGATTACTCTAAGGCTTTGATCAATAAGATAGATCATTCAGGATATTTTAAACTCACTGGATATAGTAACTCATATGATGATGGCATTCAGTTAATACAAAACGATGATGCTGACATTTTGATTCAGATTCCTTATGGATTTGAACGTAATTTGATTCGGGAAGACCAATCGACACTATCGTTAATTGCCAATGCAGTAAACGGCACCAAAGGCAATCTAGGCGCCGCTTATGCCAGTGGCATCATCAGTCAATTTAACCAAAACATTCGGGAAGAATGGCTGCAATTTCCGAGGATGAACCCTATCCCTATGGTCAATGTTACCTACATCAACAAATACAATAAGCTAGCCAATTATCAAACATTTATGGTACCTGGTATTTTGGCCATACTATTGACAATGGTAGGTGGGTTTTTAGCGGCTCTTAACATTGTAAAGGAGAAAGAAATAGGGACAATAGAGCAATTAAATGTGTCTCCGATTAAAAAATATGAGTTCATTTTAGGGAAATTGATCCCGTTTTGGGTGATGGGTTTTGTAATCCTTACTATTGGGTTAATCATCAGTTATGTCATTCATGACATAACCCCTGGTCTCAACATATGGGTATTGTATGCTTTTGTGGGGATCTATATGTTGGCAATACTCGGCTTTGGGCTTTTAGTATCCAATTTTACCCAAACCCAACAACAAGCAATGATGGTAGCTTTCTTTTTTATGCTTATATTCATATTGTTAAGTGGACTTTATACTCCGATAGAAAGCATGCCTAAATGGGCACAATACTTGGCATATTCCAATCCCGTAACCTATATGGTTGATGTAATGCGGATGGTTTTACTCAAAGGCGCTACATTCGCCGACATCATGCCACACATTAAGGTCATTGCTTTTACTGGTGTGCTCTTAAATGGTTTAGCAATATGGAGCTATAGGAAGCAGGCTTAGGGTTTTGGAGAGGGTCCACTCCCCTACTAAATCTTCCCCTCATCCATATAGTTATAAAATCTATTTCCACCTACTCCAAATCCGCCCTGCCCTGGATTTGGCTCTGCACCTCCATATGAGTATCGCTCTATATTAGGGACTTCATTACAAGTTTTCATGACTTTTGATCTTATTTATAATTAATAACCCTCTGCTAATTTTTAGTTTAGTTTCCCCTATTCAATTTAATTAACATTTTCATCTTTCCTTATTCTTTTGATTTCTCCCTTTTGTAGTCAACCTATATTTTTATTTACTACTACATGATATTTTTATTTTATTCGTTCATTTTACTTCTTTCCCAACTCTATATTTTCCCTTCATCCATATAGCTATAAAATTTATTGCCACCTACAATAATATGGTCGGCGATATGGATACCGAGTATCTTGCCTCCTTTACAAAGTTCTTGAGTCACACGATTATCTTCCGAACTTGGGTTAATACGGCCTGATGGGTGATTGTGTACTAAGATAATACTAGAAGCAAGGTGTTCTATGGCATGTTTGAATATGATGCTTTTATCTACTACTACACCTCCTACTCCACCTGAAGCAATATTCACTCTTTTTATTAGTCGCATCCCTTTGTTGAGTAGCAATATCCAAAATTCTTCATGCGGTAAATCCATCAATTGTGGACCGATTATATTGTAAGCATCTGCACTACTACTTATTACTACTACATCATTACTACTGGTCAGCATTCTACGGCGAGCCAACTCCATTGCAGATACAATGGTAATGGCTTTTGCTTCCCCTATGCCTCTGTGCTTCATCAATTCTTTGACATTACGTTTGCCAAGTTCTGCAATATTGTTATTGGCCTCTTGCAGGATCTGTTTAGACAGTTCAACGGCACTTATCTCTCTAGTACCTGACCCTATAAGTATGGCTAGCAACTCTGAATCCGTTAAAGAGGCTACCCCTTTAGTCATCATCTTCTCTCGTGGTCTATCCTCTTCTGACCATGATTTTATACTAAGATATGTTTTATTTGTTGCCATAGGTTTATGACTTGTCTAGGATTGCGATGGCCAATCTGATTTTATAATATGGTATTTCTTCACTTAGAAATTCATATAAAATTTTAGCCTTTTCTTTTTCATTGGTTTGCTTAATGGCATTAGCTACTTTTTGTACATCGCTTTTGTCAATATATTGGTAGAGATCCACAATCATATCTTTACTGAACAAGTAAGCCAAGTGATTATATATTGTATTGACGTTGACCGCTTTCATCTCGGCTATCTCTTCTGGTGATTTACCTTGCTTGATAAGTTCATGGGTTTCGAGATAGGTGCTTGCCATGCCCGATTGTTGTTTCACTTTAGGTATTTTATCAGATTTTGGTTTACGTTTTCTACCTTTTGTAAAAGTTATAGGTTCATCATCATCTGATGGTTCATGACCTTTTAGAATCTCTAGTACTGCTTCTCCATATTTTTCTAACTTGACACTACCAACTCCAGATATGTTGTTTAGTTCAAATTCATTTTGTGGCACTTTGGCTGCCATTTCCTTTAAGGTAACATCACTAAATATTACAAATGGTGGTTTGCCCATTTTATCCGCCTCTGCTTTACGCCAAGCTCTAAGTGTCTCAAACAATGCCCTTGATCCTGTCAACTCAATTGGATCATCTGATATGTTAACTTTTTTATTTTCATAGTCTTTAGAAAACTCTACCAACTCAATGGCTTTCTTTCCTATAAGTACATCATTGGATAAGTTGGTAAACTTTAATTTAGAACTTTGTGTATAGTCAATATACATTAGACCTTGGTTGATAAACTGTGTGATGTATGATTTCCATTCTAAAATGGACTTGTCTCTCCCTACACCAAATGTCTTGATCTCCGTATATCCTGCCTCTTTGATATCTTGACGGTACGACCCTCTCAACACTCCGATTAACACATCAATATTTATTTGTTCTGTACATCTATAAATAGCAGATAATGCCATCTGAGCATACTTTGTTCCGTCAAAAGTCTTGGGTGGATTTAGGCAATTATCACAGTGTCCGCATGGGTCATTTCTAAACTCACCAAAATAATTTAATACTACATTGGTCCGACAATCACTCGTTGTGGCAAATTCCCACATACGATCCAATTTGGCGATCTGTAACTCTTTAAAATGAGCATTGGCATCTCCATCAGTAATGAATGACTTGAGCATTTCAAAGTCATAAAAACTGTAGAATAACAATGCAGAGGCTTCAGTACCGTCTCTACCCGACCGACCAATCTCTTGGTAATATCCTTCAATATTTTTAGGCATATTGTAGTGGACCACCCACTTAATATTACTTTTATCAATCCCCATACCAAATGCAATAGTGGCACAAACTATATCGACTTCGTCTCTTTGAAAATCTCGTTGAGTTTTACTTCTTTCTTCTGCACTTAGTCCAGCATGGTAGTATGAAGCTTTAAGTCCCATGCTTGATAGTTTATCAGCAACAGACTCAGTCCCTTTTCTAGAGAGACAATATACTATTCCGGCTCCTTTGTTCTTTAATATAAACTTCTGTAGCTGCTGGATTCTTTTCTGTCCTGGCTCTGCACTGGTGACAATGTTGGTCCGCTCAAAACTACTGATAAATACTTCTGGGTCTCTGAGGTGTAATTGATTACAAATATCTTTTTGGGTTGCCGCATCTGCAGTGGCAGTAAGGGCAATAAAAGGCACATTAGGGAAAGCATCTCTTGTCCTATTGATCGTAATGTAGTCAGGTCTAAAGTCATTGCCCCATACAGATACACAATGAGATTCATCCACCGCAAATAAGCTGATCTTTACTGTTTGAAGAAATTGTTGGAAATCTTGCGAATTTAATTTCTCAGGAGAGACGTAAAGTAATTTAATCTTACCGTCACGGCTATCAGCAGCAATTTGACTGGATTGCTCCATCGACAAAGTACTGTTATAAGCTTCTGCCCTTACACCGAGTTCTTGTAGTGCTAAGACCTGATCATTCATCAATGCGATTAATGGGGATACGACCACGGTTAAATGCGGCAAATGTAAGGCTGGCACTTGAAAACAAAGTGACTTACCACCTCCAGTAGGCATGATTACCAATGAATCTTTGCCAGCAATCACATGCTCTATAATGGATTCTTGCTTAGGTCGGAATGTCTCGTATCCGAATGTATCTTTTAAGATAGTATGTATGTCCAGGCTGATAGTCGTAGGGTTTTTACCCGTTTTTATGCAATAGACAATCTCCGTCTGCCAAAGTCTTGTAAGCGGGCAGGTAGTACGGTTTGAAATAGCTGCAAAATTTGACGTTCCACTAAGTTTTTTTCATTCACCTTAGCTAAGCTGAGCAGAAATCAGTAAAACTAATAATTTATCTTCCTGTCCAGCAGGCAGGTTGCTATTTCAACCCTCCTAATGAAGCTCTATTGCATAAAGCAGGTTTAATTAGAATGCTAATATAGGAAAATAATAAAACCTAAGTATTATCTATTGGTAAAAACTGAAATAAATGAATATAAATAAAATTATTCTATTATCGTATCCACATGCTATACTTCTCCTACCTAATCAAAGTAATATCCCCTGCATAAGTCAGAACTCTATTATCTTTAAATGTTGCTTGTAGGTAGTATACATATACTCCTGGCTGTGCATCATTACCGCTAAATCTTCCGTCCCAGCCATCTGTCAATGCAGGATCTGGAATAAAATTTTGCTGTTGATACATCTTATTGCCCCATCTGTCATAGATGATTAAATTATTGATAATCTCAACACCTGGCCCTATTGCTGCCTGAAAAAAATCATTGAATCCATCTCCGTCCGGCGAAAATATATTAGGAAAATATACTTGCCTAATATCCTTAATGATGATGTTAAGTTCATCTGTATCGTCACAACCATTAATATCTCTAACATATACTTTGACAGTTTGATCTACTACTGGTGCAACTATGATCTCTTTGCAATCATCAGTCACCACACATTCGTAAGAATCTAATAATGACCAGCCAATACTATCAATAAGCAAATCACTATCAATTGAGGCTACGATTAGGTCTGCTTCCTCCCCAATTATTACTTCAAGGTCATCACCCAGTTCTACCGTTACTTTATTAGGTTGATCAATAAACAATGTTGTATCTAATGAACATCCTGCCTCATCAAATACATTTATTCGGTGTTGTCCCGCAAATACCACTAAACAAGAATCTAAAGGAATCCTTGGTCCTGAATCTACTTGGAAAGAATATGGGCCACCTACCCCTCCAGCAGCACTAGTAACAGTTAAACATGTTAACTCTCCGAAGCAATTTGGCTCTTTTGGGGTTGGTATTACAGCAGTTACTAATGATACTGGATCTAAAGTATATTGTAAAGATGCTGTACATCCATTTTCATCAATTACGGTAGCTGTATAAATACCTGGAGGTACCTCCACAGCAACAGATTTTGTTGAAATATTATTAGTCCAAGTGAACGTGTAATTACCATTACCTCCAGTTGCCTTGGTCGCAATTTGACCTTCATTTGTTCTACAAGAAACTTCTCTTGTAAGGATGCTGTCTAAAACTAGAAAGAGTGTATCAGGAGCACTAATTACAACACTTCCCATGAATTCACAATTATTACCATCTCTTACAGTATAATTATATGTATTGGCACATAAATCATTAATCATAAGGCTAGATAATCCAAGGTCTGGCCACTCTATGGTAAAGTTATTCATAGTACCTCCACTTGGTAAGATAGTGATACTGGCATCGCAATCCTCGGCACAACTTGGTGGTGTAAATTCTTCAATTACAGAAAGAGGTAATGCATTGGGAACTACAAACTTAATAGTATCTGAGGCACATTTATTATCAGAAGCTATTACCCAACCATTGCCAGCAGCGAGCATAATAGCATTTGGACCAGTTTCCCCACTTGACCATAAGTAGTTAAATGTAGCAGCACCTTGAGACCCTCCACTGGCTAATGCAGAAGCGCTACCAGAGTTTTCACCATTACAGGCTACTTTTACAATATTACTTACTTGTACAATTATCTTAGGAGGATTAATAAGTGTTACACATGTATCAATCTCACATCCAGACTGATCGGACACTACCACTTGGTAATCTCCTGGTGCCACTCCAGCTAATACTGAATTAATCCCTAGTACTGTAGTAGAATCACATCTAGTCCATATATAATCATAATTTGGAAAGCCTCCAGAAACGACAACGCCTATATTTCCTTTTTGATCAGGACAGTCTGGTGCCGTTAAGATAGCATCATCAAACACTAACCCTGCTGGATCGGATAAAAACACACTATCTATAGCAGTACATCCCGTTGCAGAA
Source organism: Saprospiraceae bacterium (assembly GCA_037968395.1). GTDB lineage: Bacteria > Bacteroidota > Bacteroidia > Chitinophagales > Saprospiraceae > JADKBO01. The sequence continues at coordinate 11,378 of JBBKVK010000139.1, forward strand.
ACACTTACAAAATACCATCCAGCTTTCAAATTATCTACAGATTGGGTTGAGCCAATATTCATTCCATTTGCATCTGACCAAATATAGGTATAAGTACCCGCTGGGGATACATTTACGATGACTGATCCATCTTCATTTCCTGAACAGTTAATGGCAGACAAAATATTGGCATTTGCCATTAAATCACCTCCCATCGGCAAATTAAATTCTAAAGAATCTTGACATCCATTCATATCGGTCACTAGCACTTTAAAATCACCCCCATTTAATCCAGTTAGGGTGTTGGTATCTTCACCCACTATGCCCCAATCATAAGTATAATCAGGGACTCCACCAGTAGGTGTGACGACGATTATCCCATCATTTCCTGTGCAACTCGGGTTATCTACATTTGAGTTAACTACAAGTGCTTCATCAGGTTCAGTTATATTAAAGTAAAATGTATCCTTACATTCATTTGCAAAAGACTCGATAGTAATCTGATAGTCTCCTGGTATTACGTTATTATTAAAGTGAAAATTAGAACTGCTTGTACCTCCTGGTGTATATGGATTCCCACTTGGGAGTGTCTGAAGAGAGAATATAAAATTGGTCTCATTTCCAATTTTAGCTGATATCCTCACTTTACCATCTAAGTCACCCTTACATATCACGTTTTGTAATACTTCAGTATTTATTTTCATTTCATTCTTGATGGGCATTTTAAAAGAAATCACCTGCGAGGTGCACTTTACAGCAGCATTATCCACAATGTATAATAAATTACATTCCTTAAGTCCTGTCATTTCTAGCTGCTCCACTCTATAGCTTCGTCTAATGTTATTAATCCAATATTCATATTGATTCCCATCTTTTGGCACACCTCCAATACCAGTAAATAAAGCTTTGCCATTTCTTGCAGTATTACAAAATAATGAATCAATAATTTGCACTTGGGCTTTAAGAGTGTCTACACTTAGATCAAATGATTTTATAAGTTGGCATCCTGTAGCATCCGTAACAGATACTTCATAAGTTCCAATAGCTAAATCATTAATCATATTTACCCCATAAATGCCATTTGACCAAGCAATTTTATAAGGATTTTGGCCACCTGTAATTGGAGAAATTGAGGCTGATCCGTTTTTACGGTTAAAACAAGTAGGATTTACGAAATTTAATGAATATTCTATTGCAAAATTTTGAGTAAGATTGATTGTTTTAGTTTTCATTAGACCATTGGCATCTGTCACATCTATCCTATACATACCGCTCGCTAATCCACTTCTATTCCATTCTTCCCCTTCTGACAAAGTGCCGCTTTCTATCAAAGTCCCAGGCAACAATGTTACCGTATAATTATAAAGCTCAGCCCCTCCAACTGCATAAAACCTCAATGACCCATCATTGTCAGCAGGTGAGGTTTCGCAATAATTAGAAACTATAGTTAAATCATTTGCAATAATACATGATTCACAATAAGTAACCTCAGTAGGCAACTCACCATTTTCATCCTCTACAATAAATTCAATGTTAGTACTATTTATTAGTATCGGTGAGCAAGTGCCTGGATCTCCAATTAAATCATAACAAATACTAAATAATATTGCTCCATCTGGACAAGACCTAGGAACAGCATCATCATCATACCAAAGAGTTGTGATGTATCCGAAATCAATAAACATAAGTGAAAATAAATCAGAAGTCAAATCAGTTAGGCAACTATTATCAACATTGATAGATGTGATAGATACCACATTAGGATTAAAATTGATAGCAAACTGATAAGATAAAATATCGGTAAAATTATCAACCGTAACATCTACACAATGGCTTGATCCACTAACTCCATCTGCACACCCTACATTAAACATTACCGTATCCAATTGGGCTTGTACCCCTGATGCGCCTACAAGGAATACAACTAAAACTAAAAAAAATGATCTAATTTGACCGAAAATATTCATATCGAACTTTTAATAGCCGCAAAGCTAATATATTAAAACTTTTTATCATAGATTGTTTATCCTTAAAATAGTAATTATACGTAAGAATGACAAAACATAATGAAATAAATTGACACTACTTTCAACGATTTAGTTAATTAACGACCTACCTTTTATTATTAGTCTAATTATCTATACTTAATGATTGAAAAACGTTGCTTCTTTAAAAGAGATAAAATTTGGAGTAAAAAGGCTTCCTTTATTAAGCCCAATAGAATAAAAAAAAGGAGAGTTGTGATTTACAACTCCCCTTTTGTATAATTTATTATTTAGTGAACAGCAACTCTCTGTATTTAGTAATTGGCCACATTTCATCATCCACCATCATCTCTAACTTGTCACAATGGTATCTGATTTCATCAAAATATGGTTTTACCTTATCACAATAAGCTTTTGCTTGTTTTTCTGCTGACTTAATTACATTTGCTTTTCTCCGCTCGTTTATCATCTTATCGGTTTTATCTTTTGCTGCATTAATGTGCTTAGCCAAGTCTTCTACTAATCCAATTGAAGCAGCAGCATGAGTTTTGTAGCTGTCCCCAAAGATTTCTTTAAGTCCAAGTACATTTTCTATCAACAAATTTTGATATTGAATTGCAGCAGGGATCACACTATTGATCGTCATATCCCCTAAGATTCTTCCTTCTATTTGGATCCTCTTAGTGTATTCTTCCAACTCAATTTCATACCTTGCTTCGATCTCGACCTCATTCATAACACCGTGATCAGCAAACAACTTAATTGTCTCTTTGCTTACCTTAGCTTTTAATGCCTCAGGAGTGGTTTTAAAATTACTTAATCCTCTTTTCGTTGCTTCCTTAACCCATTCATCGCCATAGCCGTCGCCTTCAAATCTGATCTTCTTAGATTTCTTGATATATTCTCTCAATACATTGAAAATGGCATCATCTTTCTTCATGCCTTTATCTTTGATCAATCCATCAACTTCAATTTTAAACTTACGTAACTGATCAGAAACGATTGTACTCAATACGGTCATCGGTATAGCACAATTCGCCGTAGATCCTACTGCTCTAAATTCAAATTTATTACCTGTGAAAGCGAATGGTGATGTTCGGTTTCTATCTGTATTATCTAATAGCACATAAGGTATCTTACCTACTACATTCAACTTTAACTCAGTCTTTTCTTCAGGAGACAATTTACCCTTGGATACGTTTTCCAACTCGTCTAGGGCCTTTGTCAATTGCTCTCCAATGAATACTGAAACAATTGCTGGTGGTGCTTCATTAGCTCCTAATCTATGGTCATTCCCTGCACCTGCTATTGCTGCCCTTAACAAGTCAGCATGATCATGAACAGCCATGATGGTATTGATAAAGAATGTTAAAAACTGTAGATTACTCATTGGGGTCTTACCTGGCGCCAATAAGTTTACACCTGTATTAGTAGCCAAAGACCAGTTATTGTGCTTACCCGACCCATTGACGCCTGCGAATGGCTTCTCATGCAATAAGACTTTCAAATCGTGGTTAAGTGCAATTCGTTCCATCACATCCATCAAAAGCGAATTGTGATCCACTGCCAAATTTACTTCTTCAAAAAGAGGAGCGATTTCAAACTGATTGGGTGCTACCTCGTTGTGTCTTGTTTTGACAGGTATGCCTAATTGAATGCACTCTATCTCTAACTCCCTTAAATAAGCCATAGCTCTCATTGGGATAGAACCAAAGTAATGGTCATCTAGCTGTTGCCCTTTTGCAGAAGAATGCCCCATAAGAGTTCTACCAGCTAACACTATATCTGGTCTAGAATTGGCCAAAGATGCATCTACTAAGAAAAACTCTTGTTCCCACCCTAGAGTGGTAATTACTTTTTTGACATTTTTATCAAAATATTGGCATACTGCTGTTGCTGAATCATCAATAGAAGTAACTGCTCTCAAAAGAGGAGTCTTATTATCTAACGCCTCACCTGTATAAGCAACAAATATAGTAGGAATACAAAGTGTTGTACCCATTATAAATGCCGGCGAACTAGGGTCCCATGCTGTGTAGCCTCTCGCTTCGAAAGTGTTTCTAATTCCTCCATTTGGAAAACTAGATGCATCTGGCTCTTGTTGTACTAATTGGTTAGCTCCAAATTTTTCGATAGCCTTTCCAGGTCCAATTGGCTCAAAAAAAGCATCATGCTTTTCAGCTGTACTACCTGTCAATGGCTGAAACCAGTGAGTATAGTGAGTTGCCCCATTTTCTAAACCCCAAGCTTTCATACCGGCTGCAATCTGATCAGCGATGTCTCTTTCAATCTTACCTACTCCATCTATAGATGCTTCTAATATTGAATAGGCGTCTTTTGTAAGGTAATGACGGATCTGCTCTTGTGTAAATACTTTTTTACAAAACAGATCAGATCTTCTGTTTCCTATTTCTTCAATCTTGACTGCTTTCTTACTAGCAGAGTCTAAAACGGCATTAAATCTTAAAGTAGGCATGAGTTATTATACAATTTAGGTTAGGTTGTTAATTATGGGGCAAAGTTATAATATATTATGATTTTTCAAACTCTACCCCTTATTTTTTTGGGGTAAATTTGATATTTTTATATTTTAAACTCTAACACCCCCCTAAATTTTACCTTAGAGATCATATTATTATAATAATAATATTTACATAAATGAGAAATAATCGAGAAATAGGATAAGAATGGTTAGAAACTTTTCGACTCGATTTCCAACCTTAACCTGTACTACTGAATACTACAATGGCAAACTAATAATTATTGAATAGAATATTCGGGTACTATTCTTTGATATAAACACTGTCATATCGATCACAACAGTCTGTATTGATAAATAAACTATCATTGCTCACAGTAAAGTATTTATCAGGATCTTCTACTAAATCTAGATAACCCGAACTAGATTTTACAACTAAAATATCTTGAAACTCTACTTTGTAGTCATAATTTGAGTCAGGGCTCAATTTTATTGAGCCAATAGCCAAAACATTATTATTAGCTATTATTTCAAATTTGTCATCTTGATCGATTTTTAAAAAATCGAAATTAAGATCAAATCCATTTCCATGCAATCCTCCAGAAGAAGATACAAGTTTCCATGTTTGCTGATAATCTTTGATTTGAGTATTTTCTTTTGAACATGAGATTAGTATAATAAACACTGTTGCAATAATAAAGAATGAAGTTTTCATATTTCTGTATTTTATACTCCTATAGACTATAAGAATTACTTAAATGGTTGGAGGTTGTAGAGAAAATTTTGAAACAAATACTAGTCCACTTTTACCACTTTAAAATATTGTGATTTATTTACCAACTTATCATTTACTTTCAAAAAGTATAAACCTGCTGGGAAGTCACTAATATCAATATTTATAGGACTTGATAACTGCTTCACTAATTGCCCATTTCTACAATATATCTTTATGGAATAATTTGTATAATCATATGAGTTAAATTTTATCTCACCTGTCGTAGGATTTGGAAATAAAATCAAGGAATTAAATTCTGTCCTAAAGTCTAAAGTTTTATCAATACGAATTATTTTGCCTTCAGGTTTTCCATCAAATTTTGGTTTTTGGCTTGCAAAGTAAATTGATCCATTATATTCTACCATACCTATACTACTAGGTGCATAGCAAAATACCTGACTTTTATAATCTTGATCTAAAAGGTCAATTTTAATAATTTCTTCTAAATTAGGTGAATATGTGCCTTGATCCACATATAAAAAACCATTTATTGCTAAAATCGAATAAATCACTTCATCTGACTTAAAAGGTAAAACTCTGAATTTCCTCTCTATAATATCAAATATGTGAATTTCCTTTCCTGTTGCAATGTACAACTCATCTCCATTTACAGCTAATGATAAAACGTTTTCAGAAAAGTAATCAATGACAGTCTCAAAAGACGGATCATCAGAAGATATATCAATGCTAGATAATTTACCTTCTGCAGCAATAAATATATTATCTTTATATACAGCAAAAGCTCTTGGAAAAGAGAACATATCAAAAATAAAGTCTTCTAAAACAAGCGGATCTTTTCTCAAATCACAAATCTTTATTTCTGAGGGGAACCCAATATATAGAATACTATCCTTTGCAATGATGGACCTTGGGTAAGGCAAAGAATCAAATAGAATTTCATACGTTGACTCAGGTGAATTAATGTTTAGCTTTGCGATTTGGCCAATTAATGGATATGTTCCCTGATTGGTCACATATAAGTCATCACCGACAAAAGCCAAAGCATTTGGATCATCCAGACTATCTTTAATAATCTGAAATTGTCCATTTAAGTTGAAATAAAGAAAGGCGAATAATAAGGCAAGGTGTTTCATAACTTTAATATTTTACGGGAGCTATTAATTAAAATC
>JBBKVK010000140.1:0-8900 GCA_037968395.1 Saprospiraceae bacterium
AGCAAGAAAGGCAATTGAAATAGTACATTCCATTAGAAACACCACACCAATTGGCCTTAAAGGCGACTTTCATCCTTTTTGTAAATTTGACCTTTCAAAACATCCATTTAAACGATAAGTATGAGTTTGATGCATAAAGAAAATAATTCTTCAGAAGAAATTACTTTTAAAGATATAGTTAATAAAATTAATGAATATTATAAAGAGGGCCTAAAAAATTGGTGGAAAATATGCTTGATAGCTTTGATTTTTGGTGGCTTTAATTTTTATAAAGCGTATACAACTCTACCAATATATAATGCAGAAATCAAATTCTTTTTAGAAGGAGAGGGAAGTAATTCAGGAGGTCTTGGTGGGCTTTTAGGAAGCTTTGGAATAAAAACAGGAGGAGGGAAAAATAATCCATTTCAAATTATTGAAGTTATTGATAGCAAACTACAACTTACCGAGGTATTATTTAATGATCCTAACAAAAAGAAAGAATACTTAGCAAATAAAATAATAGATACATACGACCTTTCAAAAAATTGGGAAAAACAAAATCCTGACTTTAAAAACTTCTATTTTAAACATGATTCTATTCCTGTCTTTTCAGAACTAGAAAAACAGGCGTTAGTTAATATAATAAATAGAGTTAAAAAAGACATATTTGGCCCAGCATTAAGGGGTGCTCAATTTGATGAAGACAGAGGATTTTATAGTATTAATTCAGCCACAATATCTCCGGATATATCCTATGAACTCACAATGCAAAGTTATGAGAAAATAAAAAACTTTTATGAGTTTAAAGCATTACAAAGCTATATTCAAACAAGAGATATTCTTAAAAGCAAACTTGATTCATTAGATCGTACTGTTAGATCAAAAATGTATCAAATTAATAAGTTTGGAGATAGTAATAGAGGCCTCGTTTCCCTAGAAAAAGGAACCCAAAAAGATATATTGCAGAGAGAAATAACTGGACTTTCTTTAGCCCAAGCTGAAGCATATAAAACCTATGAAATGGCAGAATTTAACTTACAAAATAGAAGAAACCAATTTTTGATTATTGACGAACCTTATCAGCCAATAAATTCGTACCAGCCATCCATATTAATGAATACTCTAATGGGTTTGTTTTTAGGGTTTTTGCTTGGTACAATACTTGTAATTGCAAGGAGATTATATAAAGAAGCAATGGTCTAAGAAAAATGAATAATAACACAGAATTATATAATGGGTAAGAAATATTCTATACTTGTAACAGGAGGTGCAGGGTTTATTGGATCAAATTTAGTCGAATCACTATTAAAAGATGATAGAGTTTCTTTAGTGAGAGTCTTAGATAATCTTGCAACGGGCTTTGAATCAAATATATCAAATTTTTATAATAATGAAAAGTTTGAGTTTCTAAATGGTGATATTCGAGACCTAAGTGTATGTAATAATGCATGTAAAGGTATTGACCTAATTAGTCACCAGGCGGCTCTTGGTTCGGTACCACGAAGTATAAAAGACCCTATAACCACGAATGAAGTCAATATAAACGGAACACTAAATATTTTTAAAGCAGCAGTAGATAATAAGATTAAAAGAGTCGTTTTTGCAGCTTCTTCATCAACATATGGAGATAGCCAAAACCTTCCAAAAGTTGAACACATAATAGGCAACCCATTGTCACCTTATGCCATCACAAAATATGTGAATGAATTATATGCGGATGTTTTTGCAAAAACATATGGCATTGAATATATAGGGTTAAGATATTTCAATGTTTATGGACCCAAGCAAGACCCTAATGGAGCTTATGCTGCTGTGATACCTCTATTTTTTAAAAAAGCTATTGATGATAAAGCTCCAATAATTAATGGAGATGGGTCCTTTAGTAGAGATTTTACATTTGTTCAAAATGCAGTAGAGGCAAACATAAAAGCACTATTTGTTGATAACGAAATGGCAATAAATCAAGTTTTCAATATAGCCTGTGGAGAACGAACAACCCTAGTAGAACTATGGCAAAAGATCTGTGAAGTATCTGGAAAGGAGATTGCTGCTAAATTTGGTCCAAATAGAGAAGGAGACATTCCTCATAGTCTCGCTGATATTTCGAAAGCGAAAGAATTACTTACTTATACAGCGGAATATAAATTAAATGATGGTTTGAAGAAGACGTTTGAATGGTTTGATGAACAAAACAAGTCGAATTAATGACCCAAAAATATGATTTAGTTATTATTGGCGGGGGCATTGTAGGGCTTGCTACAGCATATCAGACCATTATTGCAAACCCAAGTCTCAGTATCGCAATAATTGAAAAAGAGGATCAAGTTGCCAAACACCAAACAGGAAACAATAGTGGCGTTATTCATTCTGGGATATATTATAAACCAGGAAGCCTAAAGGCAGAAAACTGTAAAAAGGGATATCATGATTTAATTAATTTTTGTGATAATAATAATGTAGAATATGATATCTGTGGTAAAATAATTGTTTCAACAAAACCGACAGAGAAAGCTTCATTTGAGAACATTTATACTAGAGGGTTAGAAAACCAACTAGAAGGAATAAAAAAAATGAGCTCTTCAGAGGTTAAAGAAATAGAACCACATGTTCAATGTTTAGAGGCAATATGGGTTCCTCAAGCTGGTATTATTAACTATAAAGAAGTTGCAAATAAATATTTAGAACTTTTTATAAATTTAGGAGGGACATTTTTTCCAAACACGAAAGTGATTGGGTTGACAAAGAATACTAATGAAACTATTATCAAAACCGTATCAGGTGAATTTAGCACAAAACTAGTAGTAAACTGTGCTGGCTTGTATTCTGATAAAATAACACAAATGGAAAATGAATCTATGAAATCAATCATGATTATTCCATTTAGAGGAGAGTATTATGAGCTCAATAAAAACAAAGAATATTTAGTTAACAACCTTATTTACCCAGTTCCAAACCCAGACTTTCCATTTTTAGGAGTACATTTTACAAGAATGATTAAAGGAGGAATTGAGGCAGGACCAAATGCCGTTTTAGCTTTTAGTAGAGAAGGATATAAAAGATGGGATGTAAACATAAAAGAACTTTATGAAGTCTTGACATTTCCTGGGTTTAGGAAGGTTGCAAATAAATATTGGGATGAGGGTTGGATGGAAATAAAAAGATCATTTTCAAAGAAACTATTTGTAGAGTCAATGCAAGAAATTATTCCAGAAATTGAGGAAAAAGATGTGTTTAGGGCTGGTTCAGGAGTTAGAGCTCAAGCCTGTGATACTGAGGGTGGGCTATTAGATGACTTTAAAATAATAGAGAATAATAACTTTATTCATGTATGCAATGCTCCTTCTCCAGCTGCTACATCAAGCTTAGCTATTGGAGAAACAATATCGAAATTAATAAAATCTAAAATATCGTGAAAATAGATAATTCAAAAGTACTTGTAATTGGTGGCGCAGGCTTTATAGGAAGTTTTGTTGTTGCTGAGTTGTTAAAAGAAAATGTCGCAGAAGTTGTAGTTTACGACAACTTTGCAAGAGGTAAAAAAGAATACCTTACTGAATCTCTTAAAGATCCAAGATGTAAACTGTTTCCTATTGGTGGGGATATTCGTGAAATAGACATATTAAATAAAGCTATGGAAGGTAAGGACTTTGTAGTATGTTTAGCAGCCATGTGGTTACTACATTGTAAAGATTTTCCTAGAACAGCATTTGATGTTAATATCGGTGGCACATTCAATGTATTAGAAGCTTGTGTCAATAATAAAATTAAAAAACTGATTTGGTCTTCATCAGCATCTGTATATGGTGATGCCGTAGAACTTCCGATGACCGAAAATCATCCATACAATAATAAGAATTTTTATGGTGCAACAAAAATAGCAGGAGAGGCTATGGCAACTGCGTTTAATGACAGATATGGTCTTCAAGTGATTGGGTTGCGATATATGAATGTCTATGGACCACACCAAGATCAAACAGCTGCATATACAGGTGTAGTACCTATTATGCTAAACAAAATTGAAGCAAATGAAGCTCCAGTCATAAATGGTGACGGTAGCCAAGCGTATGATTTTATTTATGTGGAGGATGTTGCAAAATGTAATGTGGATGCTTTAAAATCTGACACAGAATTTGGCTTTTATAATGTTGGTACAGAAGTACAGACTTCTATAAAACAATTATGTGATACAATCTTAGACTTAAAAAAATCAGATCTTAAAGTTATATATAAACCATATTCAGAGGACGATGCTAGAGCTCTAGTACAAAATCGAATAGGTAGCAAGGTAAAAGCCGAAAAAGAACTTGGATTTAAGTACAATTATTCTTTAGTAGAAGGGTTGCAAAAACTTGTAGATTGGAGAATTGAAACAGGAGTAGATAAAACAAAATAAAATGGAAAAAAGAAACATACCAATTGGGTTACCTTCAATGGGGATAGAAGAATGGGAAGCAACCAAAGAACCGATTATGAGTGGATGGATTACTCAGGGTCCAAAAGTCAGAGAATTTGAAAAAATGTTTGCTGAACGTCACAACGTGAAACATGCTCTAGCTGTAAGTAATTGCACAACAGCTCTTCATTTAGCATTAGTAGCTTGTGGCGTTGGACCAGGAGACGAGGTCATTGTGCCTGCTTTTACATGGGTTTCTACAGCCAATGCAGTTATGTATTGCAATGCTACTCCTATATTTGTTGATATTGATATAAACACCTTTAATTTAGACTTAGAGCAGATTAAACTTAAAGTCACTAATAAAACCAAAGCAATAATTCCAGTTCATTTATTTGGCTTGTGTGCAGACACAGATTATATTAAACAGCATTTTCCTAATTTAAAGATTGTGGAGGATGGTGCTTGTGCTGCCGGGTCAGCTCTTCACGGTAAACCTGCAGGAGGACTTGGCCATATAGGTTGTTTTTCTTTTCATCCAAGAAAATCTGTCACTACTGGCGAAGGTGGAATGTTAACTACAGACGATGATGACCTAGCAGACCACTTGAACAAACTGCGTAATCACGGAGCTTCTATTTCAGAGGAACAAAGACACCATGGTCCAAAACCGTATATTCTTGCAGCTTTTGAAATGATAGGGTATAACTATCGAATGACAGATATACAAGGTGCGGTAGGTGTGGTACAACTTAGAAAACTAGATCAATTTATTGATGAAAGACAAAAGTGGTCGGAGTATTATGAAGAGGGACTAAAAGACATTAAATGGTTAACCACACCAAAAAAACCTGCAGGATATAAACATGGATGGCAAAGCTATGTAACTTTTGTAGATGAATCTATTGCTCCTATGAAGCGAAATGAAATAATGGAAATACTGCAACAACAAGGAATTTCTACAAGACCGGGAACTCATGCAGTTCACATGTTAGACGTTTATGCAAACATGTTTGATATCAAACCGCAAGATTTTCCAAATGCATTTAAAGCAGATCAATATTCTATGTCTATCCCCATGCATAACAAAATGGTAAAAGAAGACTTTGATTATATTATTGAGGCATTAAAAAACCTATAATTAATGTGTGGAATAACAGGTATCCTTAACTTTGATCAACAACCAGTTGCTCACAATACGATTAAAAGTATGGTGGACATGATTGCCCATAGAGGACCTGATGGTGAAGGTATATATATCGATGATCATATGGCACTGGGACATCGTAGACTTTCTATTCTAGACGTATCTCCTAAAGGGTCACAGCCAATGGCCTCGCATAATGGAGAATGGGTAATAGTATTCAATGGGTGTATTTATAATTATTTAGATCTAAGGCTTGAATTAAAATCTAAAGGACATCATTTTATTTCCACAGGAGATACCGAAGTAATTTGTGAAGGGGTAGCCGAATATGGGGTAGATTTTTTTAAGAGACTGGATGGAATGTTTGCTATAGCAGCTTGGCACAAACCTAGTAAAACCTTATGGTTGAGTAGAGATCGGTATGGAGTAAAACCACTCTATTATTACCAAAAAAATGGAGTATTGCTTTTTGGATCTGAGATTAAGGCTTTTTTAAATCACCCCAAGTTTAAGGTTGAAGTAAATTTATCAGCTTTAAATGAGTATTTTACGTTTCAGAACGTATTTACATACAACACCTTGTTTGATGGTGTTACCATGCTACCTCCTGCTAACACAGTTAAAATCAATGCAGAAACGCCACTGCTCCATCATAGCTGGTGGGACTATAATTTTACAGAACCTGATAACAATATATCTCTTGAAGAAGCAACCAAAGAAACAGAACGGTTACTTACAAAAGCTGTGGCGAAACAAATGGTGTCGGATGTTCCAGTTGGCAGTTATTTGAGTGGAGGTATGGATAGTGGTTCACTGAGTGTGCTAGCAAGTAAACATGTCGATCGGATGTATACATTCACTGCAGGATTTGAAATGAGCGAGGTGCATGGAGTAGAATCTGGATATGATGAACGGATAGATGCAGAGTTGACGGCTAACTTTATCAAAAGTGAACACTATGAGCAAGTGCTAAACGCTGGTGACATTAGATGGGCACTACCTAAGGTTGTTTGGCATTTAGAGGACTTAAGAGTTGGAATGAGCTATCCAAACTATTATATCAGCCGACTTGCTAGCAAGTTTGTAAAGGTATGTTTACAAGGTACAGGAGGAGATGAGTTATATGGTGGTTACCCTTGGAGGTACTATAGAATTTTTCAATCTTTGGATCAAAAATCATTTTTTGACAATTACTATGGCTTTTGGCAACGGTTGACAAACGACGAGGATAAAAAGAACCTTTTTCAGAGTGATGTATACAATGCAATTAATGTCAATGAACCAAGAGAAATATTCGAAAGAGTATTTACCTTCAATAAAGACTTAAAGTATAACACTGCAGAAGAACAAATTCAAAATAGTCTATATTTTGAAATAAAAACATTTCTACCAGGATTACTATTAGTTGGTGATAAGTTAGCAATGGCAAATGGACTAGAAGAACGATTTCCATTTTTAGATAATAATCTAGTAGAATTTGCACAAAAAATACCTGTCAAGCACAAATTAGGCAATTTGGAGCTTATGAAGAAGGTAGATGAAAATTTGATGGGAGATAAGAAAAGAGCTTATAAAGAATTTGACGATGGAAAGACCGTCTTGCGTCGTGCTATGAGTGGCATCCTTCCAGAAAGAATTGTAAATAGAAAGAAGCAAGGGTTTAGTGCTCCTGACGAAAGTTGGTATAGAGGTGAAAATGCAGATTATGTTAAAGAATTATTGTTAGGCAAAAACATAGCATGTCATCAATTTATTCAGCCTTCTTTTATCGAAAAGACTATTTATGAACACTGTGAAAAAAGAATTAATCATAGACTCTTATTATGGTCATTGATGAACTTTGAATGGTGGTGTAGGTTGTTTTTACACAATGAAAAGATTTAAAAATTGGAAAGATCTTCATTTATACATAATGCAGAAACTAAAAAACTTTTTAATCAAATTGATGAGTTAAGGAGTGAATTAAGAGCACTCTTCAAAGAAAAATTTAATAGATCTTTACCTTTTGGAGACCTGTTATTTGATAGATGGGAGCGAGCAAATGAACTAGGGTTTGGGGAAGGTACATCTATATATGATTCTTCTATTATTCTAGGAAATGTCCAAATAGGAAAAAACACCTGGGTTGGACCAAATACAGTTTTAGATGGATCAGGCTCCTTAATCATTGGTGATTTTTGTAGTATTTCAGCAGGTGTCCAGATTTATTCTCATGATTCAGTGAAATGGGCAGTTTCAGGAGGGAATTTAGATTACGAATACGGGGAGACAATCATAGGAAACAACTGCTATATTGGTCCAAATACAATAATATCAAAAGGTGTTCAAATAGGAGATGGGTGTATTATAGGTGCAAATAGTTTTGTTAACAAATCATACCCTGTAAGCAGTAAGATTGCAGGAAACCCAGCAAAAGAAATTTAGATGATATTAGATAAGGATATTAATAAAGTAGGTATTAGAGTTTGTTCAAAATGCATTTATGATGAAAGAGTTGCATCTATCTCTTTTGATGAGTATGGTATTTGTAATTATTGTAATCAAGTTGACCAACTAGTTGATCTTTATGGAACAGGAAAAGAAAAAGGTGAATCTTCATTAAATAATATTATTGAGAATATAAAAAAAGTTGGAAAAAATAAAAAGTATGACTGTGTAGTAGGGGTAAGTGGAGGTACGGACTCCTCTTATATGTTGTATTGGGCATTACAAAAAGGGTTACGCCCTTTAGCTGTCCATTATGACAATACATGGAACACTGCGATTGCCACAGAAAACATACGTAAAGTACTACAAAAATTAAACGTTGACCTTTATACACATGTAGTTGATAATAAAGAATCCGATGATATTTTTAAAGCTTTTTTTATAGCAGGAGTACCTGAGATTGAGGCGGCAACAGACCTCGCCCTAGCAGAAGTAATGAATAGAGCAGCGGCAAGGTTTGGTATTAAGTATGTATTGGAAGGTCATTCTTTTGTAACTGAAGGTATTTCTCCACTAGGGAAGAACTACTTTGATGGGAAATATATTGAGACCATTCATAAAAGATATGGACATCAAAAACTTAAGACCTACCCATTAATGACATTCACAAATTTTTTAAAATCTGCCATTTTTTATAGGATTAAAAAAATACGACCATTTTGGTACATGGATTACAATAAGGAGGATGCAAGGGCATTTCTTGAAAAAGAATATGATTGGCAATATTATGGAGGACATCATTTGGAAAATAGAATGACTGCCTTTTTTCACACAATATATTGTCCTCAGAAATATGATACTGATTTTAGAAATAATACTCTTTCAGCGTTAGTAAGAAACGGTAAAATTACTAGAGAAGATGCATGGGCTCAATACAATACCGAGCCAGAG
>JBBKVK010000141.1:0-6634 GCA_037968395.1 Saprospiraceae bacterium
ATGCAAATTTATTTCAGATCATGGTTTCATTAAACTATGACCCTCCCGCTTTTCAGCGGGATACGCTAAGCGGACTGCGCTACGCCCCGCGACATTTATTTCTATGCAAATTTATTTCAGATCATGGTTTCATTAAACTATGACCCTCCCGCTTTTCAGCGGGATACGCTAAGCGGACTGCGCTACGCCCCTAATAATTCTTTAATGGTAGAATAAAGACCAGTAATATTTTCTCTACAATAGTTGCGGAGGCGGAGGGATTCGAACCCCCGGTACCAGTTTCCAAGTACGACGATTTAGCAAACCGTTGGTTTCAGCCACTCACCCACGCCTCCTTTGTCGCAAAGAATCTTCATTCTTATTAAGCGAGTGCAAAGATATAAATATCGACATAATATTTCATAATATTTCGAAATCTTTTTTAACTAATTTGACCAAATATTCATGTCGTAAATGTAATCGTCTAATTTGCAACTTGTTATGTTTGTTGCTGTTTTAATCTTTAAATGTAATATGTATCCCACATACGTCACATACAGTTAAATCTTAGTCATAGAACCAAAAATCTCATTGATTTTATCTCCTATTTTGTACCTTAATTTATTTACATATACTCCGGAGTTTATTTCTTGTCCATTGAATAGCCCATCCCAACCGTTGACTGTACAATTAGTATTATCACAATTGAAATCCAGATTTCCTCACTATCGATGGTCACCAGTTGAATTAGTTGTAATCCATCTGTAGGAAATTCAATGCTAAGTCTCCTGTTTTTAACATTTAGAGAGTGAGTATAAAATACATTTGGCAATTCAAATTCATTGTTTTTATACTTGAATGCTATTTCAAAACTTTAGAGTTTAACACAACCACTTTATTCTATAATGAAAACTGGCGATTAGTGTTAACATTAAGAAGCGACACAACACTCATAACCATAAAAAAAATGAGGCCATCTCGATGTGAGACAGCCTCTTAACTTGTATACTTCTTAACAAGAAAATATTATTTATTTTTGAATAATTAATTTGTCAAATACCCTTCTATTGTCGATGATGACTTCTATATTATAGATACCGTTTGTCAATTCTAAATCAAATGATTTAGTCCCTTTGATTTTATTTTGATTATAAACCAATCTTCCAGTATTATCAAATATGTCTAGAATATTCCTAGACTAACTTTAGTAGTTTAATAGTAATACAATATACTAGATAATATGAAATAAAAATGAAGAATGTCAGTATTTACTATAACCAAAAAGCCCGTTTTGTGTGCTATGATGCATTTAATTCAAATGCCAAGGACTCACATATTTCGATTGCCATTAAAAGGGTTTGAGACTTTTTCTATTTCATGTTTTTATTAGAATAATCCACACCAACAATGCTTTAGGCATGAAATAGAATTGGTTTATTGTTTTGGCAATAATGAAAGGTTTTATATTAGTGCAAGGTATAATACCGTACAAGGCAAAACTGTAGAAAGTGCTACAGAAGACTTAAAGATAGAATCCGAGAGAAATACAAAACCTTTGACAAGTATATATTTCTTAAAAATTAGCATTGTAGCTTTATTAGTATTATCACTCCAAAAGAATAAGAGCAAATGATTTGATTTAGGAACATAAGTACAAGTTAAAAAGAAGTAGATATTTGTGACAAGAAAGGTGACTAAAATCACCTCACATAATGATTAATATCACTTCTTCCATATGCATAATGGGTTAACTTTATAGTAGTTAAAAATAATGAAACAAAATCATTCAAATTACTCTTGCTCTTGTTTCCCAAAACATGAAGTGGTAAAAATTGCTGACTTTTTAAAACTGCGAATTAATATTTTTTAAAAATCAAAATACACAGTCATGAAATCAATATATTTAATTCTTGTGTTTGGCATTGTCCTAATTTATGCTTGCAATAAAAATGATGGGCACTTTCAAGTAATGCCAGAGAGTGATAAAATAGCTCTTGAAGGTATGAGCGAAGCTTACGAAGCAGCATTGCGCTTTAATGATTCCCTGACGATTTGCACTAACGAACCATTGAGTTGCGATTCAATTACTATGTTCCACTATGACGATAAGTTCCATCAATTTGATGACCAATTTAACTTACATCATAATGAATACAGTCATAATAATGAAGATGATGATCACCACCATAATAGTGGACAATCCGTATGGCATGGAGATATGATGGGACATGGAGGTAGTCATAATGACGACCATATTGATTACGACCACGATAATGAAACGCTCGAAGTGATGATGCATTTGAGGAAGTTGCATGAGGATATTCATCCACGTTGATTTAACTGAGATTAACAATTTGAGTATAATGAAAGTTAGATTATGGACAGCTTAAACATCCAACTATTATATGTACCAACTATCGCATTGATTTTGGTGATTGGATTCTACTTTTTTTATTCAAATAAGTTAGAGGACAAAGAGTTGTTCAAATCTTTTTTTTGGGCTATTGCCTTTTTCGCGTATCTGTTTAATTTGATTTGGGAAATATCTCAAGGATTTCTATACGCAGGATATATCTATGACTTGGAGCATATCTCATTTTGTGCTTTGGCATCTATTGCTGATGTATTCATGGTATTCCTTCTATACTTTGGATGCTCTTTTATTTTTGGTGATGTTTTTTGGATTAGGCAATTGAACCTCAAGAAGGTGTTTTTACTAATAGTCATAGGAGGTTTGGGGGCAGTATTTGCTGAAACCAAGCATTTGGCAGCAGGCAATTGGGCGTATGCGGACTCTATGCCCTTGTTACCAATTGTAAGTGTTGGGTTAGCCCCAGTTTTCCAGTTTATGATTTTACCAATACTGATTTACTGGATAAGTTTTGAAAGACAAAAGAAATACCAAAATAGTTGAGTTCTAATGGGAGGCTATTTTATTTTAATGACCTTCTGCTTTATTAAAATTTAATGTTATGTTTCAGTTTGAAACAGATAAAATTTGAAACAATCAATATTATGAAATCTTTAACCATAATTTTATAAACTTAGTCAAGTTCTTTGTTATACCTTTGCATCTAATGACAAGATGTATTTCAAATAGGATTTTTGCCATTTTCTTGGCTCTCATGGTGCTCGTAAGCTCCACAGGATTCACAATTAATATTCATTATTGTCAAGAAAATATAGCGGGCATTACCTTCATTAGTCAGAGTAATTGTTGCAAAAATAGACTAGAAAAAAAGTCCTGCCATTCTTCAAAATCCACACCATTAGATGAGGTTGTTAGTCCTGAAAAACCTTGTTGTCATGATGAAAGCGTAATTGTTGAAAAATCAGACTTAGACGCCATCTCTGCAAATATTGCTATTTCACAAGATTTTAATCAAGCTAGCGTTGATACTTATGTGTTGCTAAATGTTTTTTATCAGACTTTTCAATCAGAAGTTCAGCGTTTTAATTACTACAAATCGCCCTTGC
Organism: Saprospiraceae bacterium; assembly: GCA_037968395.1. Lineage (GTDB taxonomy): Bacteria > Bacteroidota > Bacteroidia > Chitinophagales > Saprospiraceae > JADKBO01. The sequence continues at coordinate 3,457 of JBBKVK010000141.1, forward strand.
CCGATAGAGACATTCAAGTGCTCTATCAGACTTTTCTAATTTAATTCATTTTATTTTTTAGTTTTTTTCCAAATAACCTGTTAAGGTTATTTGATGAAAATATTTTAACCATATTCAATCCAGTTTGAAGGGATATAGTTGTTTAACAAAAAAAAATAATATAAATGAAATCAATAAATATAATATCAGCATTCTTTTTACTTATTGCCACAAGTTGCAATGCACAAATAAAAAATGTCAAAACAGAAAATGTGATGATTTACGGCAACTGTGGTATGTGTGAAAAAACAATAGAGACCACAGGAAACCTAAAGAAAGTTGCTCAAGTGGATTGGAATAAAGAAACTAAAATAGCTTCTATTTCCTACGATAGCTTAAAAACATCTAAGGAGGAAATTTTACAACGAATCGCTTTAGTTGGATATGATTCGGATAATTATTTGGCACCAAATGACACTTATACTGCATTGCATGGATGCTGTCAATATGATAGAGCTAAACCAATGGGTACTAAAAGTACTTCTATGGAAAAACATTTGGACGATATGGATCATTCTAATTCTAAAGAATCGAGGGCATCAAATGAAGTGAAACCTAATACTAAACAAAAAGAAGAGGAAGTTATTACTAATCCCTTCCAATCAGTTTACAATGATTATTTTTTATTAAAGGATGCCTTAATCAGCAGTGATGCAAAATCAGCTTCAAAATCAGCTTCATTACTTATATTATCCATTGATAATGTAAAAATGAAAGAATTGAAAATGGACATTCATATGGTATGGATGAAAGTAGTAAATAATTTAAAATCTGATGTTCAAACTATTTCTGAATCAAAAGATCTAGAATTGCAACGAAAATCTTTTGAATCCATCTCTGAAAGCATGTACTCTATTATCAAGATTTCACCACTTAATGCCCCAACTTATTATCAACATTGTCCAATGGCAAATGAAGGTAATGGTGCAAATTGGTTAAGTAAAGAAAATATTGTAATGAATCCATATTATGGCTCTCAAATGTTGAGTTGTGGAAAAACAGTAGAAACGATTAAATAATTTCAAAATTAAATCTAAAATGAAGACCATATTATTAATAACAGTTTTTGCATTTATTACCATATCTATAAATGCTCAGATTATAAATGCAAACCTTATAGCAAGTGGGCTAACGTGTAGCATGTGTAGCAATTCAATTTTCAAATCGTTAAAAAATATATCCTTTGTAGAAAGTGTAGAAAGTGATGTAGAGAATTCTGCATTCAAAATTATTTTCAAAACAGATGAAAATGTAGATTTAGATGCCTTACAAAAAGCTGTAGTTGGTGCGGGCTTTTCAGTTGCTAAACTCACGTTTGTTATGAATACCAACTCATTAGATGTTAAGGACAAATCCTTAGTAGAAATCGATGGTAAAACGTTTTATTTTGTCGATATGAAAGACAAAACATTAAACGGAAAAGTGGAATTAAGACTTTTAGATAAAGAGTTTAATTCTCCCAAAGAATATAAAAAGGTAAAAAAGAAATTATATTCAGATTCAGAAAAGAGAGTTTTTAATGTATCTATTTAAACAAATGAAGAATATACTCTTGTTTATATGCATGATGTTGGTAGCCAAAAGCAATGCCCAAGAGCTCTATGTATATACTGAGCCTGCAAGTAATATTCCTGCACATTTATTAAGTACTCGTATAATGACTTCCTTATATAAAAAAAAGGTTGGTAGTGGTACAAATATTCATTTCATGCCAGAAATTCGATATGGTATTTCTGGTAATCTAATGGTACAAACACAAGCTTTTATAAGCACCAGAAACGAAAGTTTATTTGCAGAAGGTGGAAGTATATATTCACAATACAAGTTTTTAAACAGAGATGAAATTAAAAGACATTTCAGAATGGCATTGTTTGGTAGGGCTAGTTTTAATCGTTCAGATATTCACCAGGAAGAAATTGAAACAGTAGGCCACAATACAGGCTATGAGCTTGGAGTGATAGCAACGCAGTTATTGCATAAAGTAGCTATTAGTTCAATGTTGAGTTATGAAAGAGCTCTTGACAATGGATCACAGAATGAATTTCCAAAGACACAGGACAATAGTGCCACCAATTATTCACTGTCATTTGGCAAGCTTATGTTGCCTAAAAAGTACGTGAGTTATGATCAAACCAATTTCAATTTAATGTGTGAATTTTTGGGACAAAGACTTAATGGAAGCGGAAAGTCATTTTTAGACATCGCTCCTGCAATACAATTTATATTAAAAAGTAGGACTCGAATTGATGTTGGATATAGACATGAGTTATACAGCACAATGTTAAGGTCAGCTCCAAATGGACTTTTGGTTCGGTTTGAATACAATTTTTATAATGTTCTCACAAAAAAATAATTGAATGAAAATTTTTGTTCTAATAAAATCATTCCTATTTATTGTAATGACTTTTTGTAACATTCAGCCGGGTTATTCTCAGGTAAAAATTGGCGACCAAGCTCCTCAAGTTGAACTAACTAGTATGAATGGAGAAGTTATAAAATTATCTGATTATGATGGAAAAGTAGTGTTGATAGATTTTTGGGCTTCTTGGTGTGGACCTTGTAGAAAGGCAAATCCAGAGTTTGAAAAAATATTTCAAAAATTTAAGGATACAAATTTTACTATTTTAGGTGTTTCCTTAGATGCAAAAGAATCTTCATGGATTGCAGCCATTAAAAAAGATAAGATTAGCTATCCGCAAGTGATTGATATTGATAATTGGAATTCTAAAGTAGTGGAATCTTATGGTGTTGATAAACTGCCAAGCTCTTTTTTAATCAATCAATCTGGTAAAATCATCGCTATAAACCCAAAGTATTTAGAAATTGAACTAGCCTTAAAGCGATGAAACTAATCATTAAAATATAGTTTAAAGGTCGCTTTAAAATGGTCGTAAGTCTGAGCTAAAAAAGTTCGAACTTACTACCATTTCTTTAGAAAAGAAGCATAGTATTAATCCAAGTCACCAGTATTGTTACAACTAAAGAAACGATGATTCTAAGTTTACAATAATGGAGTTTGTGATAATTGATGTCAACCCATAAACGGTCTTTGAGAAAGTTGAAACTTTAATTTTTAAGTTTGTGCATTTTATTAAGCACTGGTAAAATCAATTTTGAAATAATATTGCTTATTTTAGAC